>JAFAHI010000647.1 GCA_019237325.1 Verrucomicrobiota bacterium
CTTCGGTAGCCACTACTGCGATAAGAGAATTCAGAACAACAGAATCAACGGCTACTCTGCTAAGTGGCGTTACCAACCCCGAACCTAAAATTCGCGCGGCAGCTATCCTGGCACTGCGGGGCATTAAAGATCCGCGGGCACAGATTATCTTGGCGAAAGCGGCCGGTGACCCAATCACAGAGGTTCGCCGAGAAGCCGTACTGGCACTGGGCTATCTAAAGGCCAGCGATACCATTCCGGTCTTCCGAGCCGCACTCAACGATCCGGATGATGAGGTTAGACGTTTCGCCATCGACGCATTGTCGCAGTTTGAATTAACCGATGTTTCGGATTTTGTACGGATGGTCGCCGATCCTGCATGGCGAGTCAGACGTCAAGCGGCGAACGCCTTAGCCAAACATCCGAGCGAGGCCGGGGAGCTGATCTTGCTCAAGAGTCTTGACGATGAGCGATGGGAGGTAGCTCGAGAGGCAATCGTGGCATTAGGAAAGCTTCGTACTCCGGTCTCCGAACAGCTCACCCCGTTCTTTACTCACGAGCTAGCTGATATGCGAATTGCCGCGGCGACAGCCGCGGGCGAGATCGGAGAAGCCATCTTCGTCCCGCGCTTAAAAGCTTTGTTAGGAGATCCAGACACTGGAGTTCAGAAAACCGCGACCCGAGCGTTAAGACAAATCGAATCGAGAACGAATCCAAAGGCGTGAACATGAATCAAATAATTTTGCTGGTCGGTTGGATATGCCTCACAATAACCACCGGCTGGAGCGAACAGGTTATCCGGATCGGGATCGGCACGCAGGATACTACTATCAATTGCGCGGCCGGCGGCGCCGTAGTCCGGGAATTGCATCTCCTGGAAAAATACTTGCCGCACGACGGTAAATACCAGGGAGTGAAGTACGATATTGTCTGGCACAACTTCACCAGTGGGGCCCCGGCTAACAGTGAAATGCTGGCTAATAAGCTGGATATCACGAATATGGCTGATTTTCCTGCGATCTTAGGAGCATCCGCCTTCCAAGCAGCTAATAACGGCGTTAAGACTTACTATATTGCTACCCTGTCAGGCAGTACCCGCGGCGCGGGTAATGCGGTGGTCGTCCCTCTGCAATCAAAAATTCAATCCTTCAGCGAGTTAAAGGGAAAGAGAATTTCTGTGCCCTTCGGATCGACCGCTCACGCCATGCTTTTAAGAGCGATTCAAGATCAAGGCTGGGACCCTGAGAACGATGTTTCGATAATCACCCAGGCACCGGAAGTAGCGGGCTCGGCACTAAAATCGAATCAGATAGATGCCCACGCTGATTTTGTACCTTTTGGTGAGCTCTTTCCATTTCGCGGCATCGCCCGCAAGATTTATGATGGCAGCTCGTCCGGGCTACCCACCACCCATGGTGTTCAGGTCCGATCCGACTTTGCTGACAAATATCCGGAATTGGTGGTGGCTTATCTGAAAGCCACTCTCGAAGCCAGTCACCTAATCCAGGAACATCCCGAAGAACTGTGCATGAAGCTTGCGCAATGGACCGGAGTTGAAGCCGAGGTCTACTACGCTTTTCATGGTCCGCAAGGGATCCAGACACGCGATTACAGTCTGAAACCGGAGTACGTGGAAGCGATCCGACACGCGGAACAGACACTGCGCGTATTGAAAAAAACTGACTGGCCGCTCGATGTCGATTCTTTCATCAACGATAAATTTATCCGGGAAGCCTGTCGGGAGCTGGGCCTCAATTACGACGCTCAACTGAAGGATTACTCTGCAGTTCCTTTCAATCAGGACGCGCTCGATACCCACGCTCCGGTGACAGATCCAAAATTAGCCGGACAAGTGTGGGTTCAAGACGAGCCGACGGTCCGTCTCTACAGCTCGGTGCAGGCTGCGCTTTCTGCGGCTGAGAAATTGCAGAAGAACGGAAAAAAGATTCGTGTAGTTTTCGCTCATGATCGGCTGAGCGGCATCAAACTTTTCGCCCAACGAGCTTGGTTCGTCGACAAGGACGGCAATCTCAGCGCCTTTCTGCTGAAAACCGATGCTGACAAATGGGCCAAGGATCAAGGCGGATCGGTTATCGACTACGCTGACGCTCAAAAGGCAGCAGCCGATGGGTTAGCTGGAAACTGAAGAAGGGGTAATTGGCATGGCAAACGCACTTGTTAGCAGCAGTCCGACACTCCCGAGCCTCGGAAACCACGTGCGGCCCGCCGGGGTCCGCAAGAAGCGGTCGTTTGCGCCCGTGGTGATTCGGTGCGCGTCGTTGCTAGCTTGTATCGCTTTTTGGCATGTTGCTTCTACTAACAGATGGAATGTAATCGTCAATTTCGAGAATGTTCCTTCCCCCGGAGCTGTCTGCCAAGCGGCGGTTCAGTTGATTAGCTCACCAAAGTTCCAGAGCCATCTGTTAAGCAGTATCGCCAGAGTTTTCTCGGGATTTGGTTGCGCCGCAGTGTTAGCGATTGCTATCGGGCTAGGTGTCGGTCGTTCTAAGCTATGGAGTGACCTACTGATGCCACCACTGGAGCTGCTTCGCCCGATACCTGCCGTCGCCTGGATTCCTTTGGCTGTGCTGATGTTTCCCAATCCGGAAGAAAGCATGGTCTATATCACCTTTGTCGGCGCCTTCTATCCGATATTGCTGAATACGATACACGGGGTGAGCTCGGTAGATTCAAATTTGATCTTTGCCTCTTTGACCCTGGGAGCTAATCGGCTGCGTGTCTTTTCCGATGTAATTGTCCCTGCGGCGCTCCCGGCAATCGTCACCGGCCTGAGCATCGGCATGGGTAATTCGTGGTTTTCGCTCGTGACCGCAGAAATGGTAGCCGGTCAATTCGGCATCGGATACTACACTTGGGAATCTTATACCCTGCAGAAATATCCAAACATCGTGCTGGGTATGATTGCGATTGGTCTACTGGGCATGCTGAGCAGCTTGCTGATTCAGCGGGTCGCATGGTTTTTCATGCCTTGGGTAAAGCTGGGAGCTAACAGATGAAGGGACAAGCCCATTCGACAGGCTCAGGACAGGCGGGCGAAATTTCGATTCGAAATGCAGGCATTGCCTTTCTCGCCTCCGACCGGGTGGTGGAGGCAGTCCGAGACATTTCGGTGGAGTTCGGTCCTGGATCTTTTACTACGTTGCTGGGACCGTCCGGCTGCGGGAAATCGAGCTTGTTAGGCGCAATCGCCGGATTTGTCTCTTTGACTCAAGGCGTGATTCTGGTCGACCAGCGACCCGTACACCGGCCTGACGGGAGCCGTGGAGTAGTGTTTCAACATCACAATCTTTTTCCCTGGAAGACCGTACGAGGAAATGTCGAGTTTGGGCTTAAGATGCGAGGTATTCGCAAGACGGAACGCCAGCGTCCAGTTGACGAGATCTTGGACCGGGTCAAGCTGAGCACGTTCCAACATAGTTATCCAGGACATCTTTCCGGTGGTATGCAACAGCGGGTAAACCTCGCGCGGGTTTTGGTTAATCGACCTACCGTCATGATGTTAGATGAACCATTCGCGGCCCTCGATGCTCAAACTCGGCTGCAGATGCAAGAAATGCTGTTGGAGCTTTGGAATGGGCTAAAGATGACCATCGTATTCGTGACCCATGATGTGGATGAGGCGGTTCTGCTCAGCGATCGCGTGCTGGTGATGAGCCGGCGGCCCGGCCGGATCCGAGCTGATTTCGAAGTGCCGTTGGCACGCCCACGCGCCGCCGACCAGCTCACATCGACAGAGTTTAACCGGCTAAAGAAATATTGTTTAGAGTTGTTGCGCGAGGAATCGCTGGCGGAGGAGGGGATGACGGAAGGCGAACCGGCAGCGATACAGGAGCCGGAATTCACGAACCGGTTGGGATGAGCTCCCGCTCATACTTGGTGGGGCGAGGCTCCCGAATAACAACGCGATTGGACCGAAGAACCTGGTGGCCTCTTGCCCAATGGTGTCGCTACGCCTGAAGACGTGTCGAGCCGCTGGTCGAGCGCTGGGTAACGGCTCGGCGCGATTTCAGGCCTGGCGACACCATCTTGACCAATATCATCAAGCGCTCCGGTCTAATCGCGGGGCCGTTCGGGAGCCTCGCCCCCCCACGGATGAGCGGGAGCTCCTCCCTACCGGAAAAAGCGATAGGCGCCTTTGAGAAACAATTAGGCGCCTATCGTATAGTTGCCCCACTGATGTCGATCAGGCGAAGCTCCCAATCCCCTGTAACAAGGGTGGATGACCGCCGGCACGTTTCTGACTTCCAATCAAGGCCTGTCATTAACCGCGCACGACCTAGCCTCCTT
>JAFAHI010000304.1 GCA_019237325.1 Verrucomicrobiota bacterium
CCAAATGGCGATTAAGAGTAGCCGAGCTTGGCGAAAGATATGCCCACCATGTTAGAGGTTAAAGAAATACAAAACTGAGGCGAAGGCGAAAAGTGTCCAAGAAGTGTCCAAGCATCACTTTTTGCTCAAGCTTACTTTGACGCGTAAGTCGTTGCCGTTGAGGTATGCACCCGCCGAGATTCGAACTCAGAACCTTCTGATCCGTAGTCAGATGCTCTATCCAGTTGAGCTACGGGTGCGAACAGGATGGGAAGGGTAGCGCTGGGGAGGGCAAAGTCAAGGGCGTTGAAAATCGCAAAGGGCATGATTTGTAGCTGGCACCCCGGCGAGCGCTTAGATCTCGAGGACGAGGACAGCCTGCCCGACATAGCTTTCGGTTCGGTAATGGGGGTGTTGCCGTGGGTAGCGAAGTCGGGACGACGATTACGAGGACGATATTATGGGTCAGAGGGGGAATTGTGCCCCCTGTCGGCCTCGCAAGCGAGGCACCGCTCCACGAGTCGAGCTCATGCGATGCCGATCTTTTCTCGGACTAAGGTATCGTTGACGGCGACAGCGAGATCGCTACGAACTTGGGTCCAGTCACGATAACGATCTGTCCAAGCACGCAGTTGGAAAGTAGTGGCGCCGGCGGTGAAACTCATCACGTACACCTGCGGCGCCGGTTCTTTGGCGATGCCAGGGTAGTTCACTGCCGCCGTTTTGAGGAGCTCAACGACTCGTTGAGAGTCTGTACCAGGAAGGATGTTGACGGAGATCTCGACAGCCCGGACTCGATCCGAGAACGTCCAATTGGTGACTTGGTTCGAGATCAACGATCCATTGGGCACAATGATTTCTGATCCGTCCGCGGTCCGGACCACGCAGGCGCGGATGCCGATCCGGCGCACCTCCCCGACGGTGCCGCCGATCTCGATCACGTCCCCAAGCTTGATGGGACGCTCGAAAAGTAAGATCAGCCCGGACACAAAATTGTTAATGACATTTTGCAGGCCGAACCCGACCCCGACACTAAATGCGCCGGCCAAGATCGTGATTTTGGTTAGATCAATACCCAGCGCACCCAAGGCAATGAAAAAGCCAACGAGCAAGATCGAGTAGTGGAGCACGGTCGAGATCGCGTAGGGCAGGCCGCGTTCAAGCCGGAAATGCTGGAACACATCTGCTTCGAGCAGAAACCGCACAAACTTTGAGACCAGAAAAGAAGCCCACACCGCGATGGCAAACGCCAGGATTCGCCCCAAAGAGATATCGATCGAACCGATGGCAACGTTCGCATTCAGGACCTCGCCTATCTTCGCCAACAGCGGGTTGCGTAAACCGAAAAAGTTCAAGACCAGATCCAACCACAACAGCAAGGCGAGGAACTCGAGAATGCGGCAGATTCGCTGGTGCAGCATTTCGCGGTGGAGCTGGACAGCGCGTAAAGCACCTAGCGGTCGCACTTGTAACCCGATGATCAAAAGGCCTTCCAGGACCCTGATAATTACATAGAAGAGCGCGGCGACAAAGATGCTCCGGACGTAAAGGTCACCTACAAGATTGGCCAAATTAACATACCCAACAGCGTTCGCCAGGATCGCGGCCGGGAATATGACTAGTCCGATCCTGGCAATGAAACGCAGCGCGCGCGAAAATCGTCGAGTAGTTCCAGCGGCAGCCGCGGCTAGCGCTCCGCTGCGGAGCAACCAGACCAGAAATACAAATCCACCCAAGGTCTCGACTAGAAAAAGGAACCGGGCCAGAACCGGTAGTGACGCCGCCAGGACACGTAGCTGGGTGATGAAATACAGCCCGACCAGCGCGTAAAGGATTGGAAACAGATTTCGCTGCAGCAACCGTCGAAGTATTAAGACGGTCGGGACCAAAGCGACTGCTCCCAGGATGGCCTGAATTCCACGCGGCGCCTGCAAGTAAACCGAAGGAATAACGACCGTCGACAGGACAAAGGCGGTTGAGACCGGTAGATCGAGAATCGGTAATGCCTGTTGTAACTCGGGTTTAACCTCGGTCAGTTTGCGTACTCGGTGCCGCAGCCATTGAATGAAAATCGCGAACAGTGCGATGAACATCGCGTGGAGCACAAAAGAGGAAGGCAGCCGTTGAACAAAGGCCCTGGTCGCCACCCATTGCGATGAAAATGTTTCGCGGCTCTGGGTTTGCCATTCGCTGGTTAAAGTGCGTGGAGCAGTCCAGATCGGTTGGCCATCTCGAACTAAAAGATCTTTCAGGGCTTGGCTTTGGGATCGAGTAATTGCGGCAACGTCGCTCTGGATCCGAGCCTCTTCCGTTAAAAGATTGCTTTGTAGGGTCAATACTTCTGCCCGATCAGACTGTGCGGTCTGCTCGGACTTCTTGATCTCGTCGACCACATTTTGCACCCGTTGCAAGACAGCAGGCGGCATATCGACCTGAGGCGCGGATTGAATGGTCGCGTGCCAGATCTGATCCATCTGGCTCAGGCGAACGATTCGATTGCCCAGAGTTGTGGCCCGCTGATTCAGGTCCTGCTCCGAACTTGATAGTCCATCAGCGAAGGTCTGCAAACCGGTTCTCAGCTGGTAAAGCAATTCCAGAGACGGGGTTCCGGCCAGAATTCGATTGTCTTCCGCGAGCCTGGCGTGGATCTCAGTGGTGAAGTTAGAAAGATTACTGCTCGTAGATTCCAAACTCGTTCTGTCTGTGGATGCGATTTCCTCGATTTGCCGCAGCTCGCTGAAAGCGGACTCTGCTTCGGAAGGCACTTTATCCAGCGGAACGGGTGTCGGCGCTGCTTTTGCAGGCGCTGGCGATAATGACGGTGACGGTGACGGGGAGGCATCCTCGGCCTGAGCTTGGAGGGGAAGGCCGCAAACCACGAATGTCAACGAAAGCAACGTGGCAGCGATGATCGATGACGCAGAGTAAGAACGCATTAAAAATGACAAATGGCAGATGACAAATGACAAATGGCAGCTTGGCTGCGTTTCTCAAGCGAAGAGGCGACGCAAGATACGTGACTCACTGCGTTGAGCGATATCTCGGCTTCGATGCCGTTCCTACGGAGCCGGAACAATCGACGGGGTGACCTGCGTCCGATAAGCACCTTTAAAATTAGCGCGAACTCAGGGCCCATCGAGGACGAGTACGAGTACGAATTAGCAGCGCATTTAACACGCCTTTTTGGTTCGAAAACCGGTTCCTTCGCAGGTACAACCGGGGGCATGGAAGAACGACACCCGCCATTGCTTTGGCAATTGGTAATGCTGCTGGCGTCGGCCGTTACCGTGGCAACCTTGGCGCTCTCTCTATCAATCCAGCTACCTCAGGATGTTGAGTCCATGTTGCGCTGGGCTGATACTGCGGTTTGCGGGATCTTTTTTTTGGATTTCCTGCTGCTGCTCCACCTGGCCAGAGATAAGAAGAGGTATCTGTTTACCTGGGGTTGGATCGACTTGCTGTCCTCGATTCCTCTCATCCCGGCGCTACAACTGGGAAGGGTGGCTCGGATCCTCAGAATCTTTCGACTATTCAGGGGCGTGAAATCCGCAGCCGCGCTGCTTCGAGAACTAACCCGAAGCAGACGCCAAACGGCCACGTTCGCGATCCTCCTGCTCACCGGAATGACAGTGACCTTTGCCAGCATCGCGATTCTGATTGCGGAGAAAGGCCGAGGACAAATCGATAGTCCGGCGAAGGCTCTATGGTGGTGTATGGAAACAATTACAACCGTAGGATACGGAGATATCGCTCCGCAAACCACCCTAGGGAGAGTCGTCGCAGGCGTCACTATGATCATGGGGATCGGCATCTATGGGTCGTTAACCGCCGTGATTACAAGCTTGGTGCTCGAGCCGCCGAAAGAGGCGAATGATCCGATTCTGGCGAAACTGGAGAAGATCGAAACAGAGCTGGCAAGGCTCCGGAGTCGTTTGGAGGAGGTTAAGGAAGGCCTGCAAAGAAGAACGTGAAAGGTGAAAAGTGACAGGTGAAAGGTGAAAGGCGCAGTGGCGACCACGTTTCCCACGCTCCAGGGCGTCGCGTCTTTCAAAACGTAATACCTATAAAGAATTCACGGCGTCGACACCCGTGCGGGCTAAAACGCGGAATGCAACGCCCCTCCTGGCGTCCTTTCGCGTCCATTCGTAGCCTGTCGCGCCGTAGGCCCTGCGGAGGCGGGAGCCTGTCGCGCCGTAGGCCCTGCGGAGGCGGATCCATTTCGCGGTCCTGTTTGCGTCTTTCCGGCTTTGCGTGAGATTTTGGCTTTTACCATGCGTTACCTGGTTAAAGGGCGGGTCAAACCTGGGCGTGAATCAGCTCTCGCGAGAGCGATCGATGAAAAGACATTGGGCCGAGGCTCTGTCGCCGGCGATGAATATCTCTGGGACATGGAGCACGCGCGCATCACGGCCGATCATGCGGTGACCTGGGTTGAAGTTTGTTTTTGCGCGACCCCGCTCGCTGAAGAACGCCCTTACTGGGAAGAATATTTTGAGCTGATTAGCGTTAAAGATGCCCACGCGCGAAAGAATTGCCGGGACCTCAACGGTGAGGAGCCTTGGGCCTGTACCGACTGTGATTGTACGCAGAAATTGGAAGAATGGCTGAGCATCCACGGTGATCCGTTTCTGGCGAAGCTCAAACAGAGGTAATGCGAAGGTGACGGCTAGCCGCAACCAAAGAGATAGAAATTCTTGAACAGGAGGGCGCAGAGGTCGCAGAGGTGAATTCCAATGTCCGGCTCAGGGTCGTGACGCCTTAGTCAATTCATCCTCTGCGGACTCTGCGAGCTCCTGTTTAACATTTTTGGATTCTTCTTTGGGACCGCAACCGCAATCATGTGTCCCCAGAAGATCGACCCTAACTTTATTTTGCGGGTCGATTGAACGGCAAAACCTGCCGCCTCTAACGAACGCTGGAGGTCACGCTGGGTATAACAAGATTGGTAACCGCGTTCGATCCAACGAAAGAAAAAGTCGAAGCAACGACACAGCAGATAATCTTTGCACCAATCCAGAATAACCAGCGAACCTCTGGGGAGAAGCACCCGCCGCATTTCAGCTATGCTGGCACTGGGGTTATCGAAGTAGTGGAGCGAGTTGGCCGATATCACCAAATCGAAGCTGTCATCTGGAAAAGGTAAGGCTGAGGCGTCCGCCTTCAAGAAAGCCGCATTTGGGTACCCGCTGCATTTCTCCCGGGCGAAGTGCAGCATCTTTTCGGAAATATCGATCCCGATCATTTGTTGATTCGGGTGCTCGTTCAGGATAAGGCGTTCAAACTCCCCGGTACCGCAGGCGATATCCAGGATCCTGTCGGACGAACGCAAGGAGATCGAAGCTTTTAAGAACCCTAATGTGCGAGCGATGTATCGGCGCCATGTTCGGTCATAGCTGCTCGCCTGCTTATCATAGGGCGCGGATTCACTCTTCATCGCGAACAAGAAAGGTCGTCGGTGACAAAGCTAAGGAGTCAGGAGCCGGAATCCAGGAGCCAGTGAAAGATGGTGAATGATGAAAGGTGAAAGGCGGGTCGAAGGGTAACAGGGAACACTCTATTTTCGAGCCGCGGGCGCAACATTGCGTGCCGTGGTCGACGCGTCGATCGTCGTGGATGGGCGCATTGACAATTCGGGAGGCTCAACGAGAGAAGGATTCGGACGCTGTTTGGGCAATTTTAGAACCCGTAATTCGCGCGGGAGAGACCTATGCCTTAGATCATGATTTAACCCGCGAACAAGCCTTGGCCTATTGGTTCTCCGACGAGCACGAGGTATTCGTGGCCGACGATGGAACTCAGATCGTAGGAACTTACTTTCTGCATCCGAATCAAAAAGGTGGTGGATCGCACGTAGCCAATTGCGGCTACGTGACCGCGGCAGCCGCTTCCGGAAAAGGGATCGCGCGCCGGATGTGCAGTCATTCGCTCGAATGCGCGAAAAACCGTGGCTTCCAAGCCATGCAGTTCAACTTCGTTGTGAAGACCAACGCAAGAGCGGTCCGCCTTTGGGAGAGCCTAGGGTTCAATATTGTGGGGACGTTACCAGAAGCATTTCTTCATCCCGTTCATGGTTACACTGATGCGTATGTGATGTATCGGATGTTGTGAGCGTTTGGCTCTGTACGCCGAAGTACGGCTGCAAAACCATCAACGTGCGCGCGAATTTTTGCCTGTTTCGAACAAAAAGCGTTGTATAGCCGCTGGAATTTCCGTCGTTTCGATGGTATCCAAAGCTAAACCTAAAATGGACTGCTCGGTCGTACCGGCATGGACACGCGTCTTCGATTTGTAGAATACCTCAAAAAGGAATCTCCCATCGCGTTGCGGCTGCTTGAACCAGCCGGGCGCGCCGTGGATCAGAAGTGCCTTTTCTACCACTTCATGCCCAGGCATCGGCAGAACTTCGAGCATCTGTCCCAATCTCCGCTGATCGATTCCCTGGCTCGAGCGGCTACACAAATCAAGTTGGATATCCGGATCACGATCAACGATCTACAAACCGGATTCCAACATGAGATCTTGATCAGACGAACTTCGAACGGAATAGAGGCTCTAAGAAATATAAAAGAGCGGAAGCCGGAAGGGCGTGAAAGGGCGGACTGGCTGAGACCTGTGGTCTATACGTAGACACAGAACGCGATCCTCGCTCCACCAATGAAGGCACGCGCAGCCTCATTTAATATGAGCGCTCAGTTTTTCCGATTCGGCGATGGCCAGCGCACAGGACTCATCGGTAATTAACCCGTTGATCCATTTTCCGCGCAAAGCGGCTCTCACCGCCTCCCATTTATATTTACCACCTGCGAATGCGACCACCGGCTTTTTCGAATAACGTTGCGGAGCGATCGTGGTGAGTTTGTCGTGATACGACGGGAGATTAATCAATTCGCCGGCATCGTTCAGGACCCAACCGGAAGTTTCACCCACTGCTCCTGCCCGCAGCAGTTGGCGGACTTCTAGTTGAGTGATATAACCGTCGCGCTCTAGCGGGCAGCCTAGGGCGACATGTCCGATACCGATAAACGTGACATCCGCCTTCCCAGCGATCCGGGCCACCGTTTTGTAAAGATCATGGTCGCACCAACGACTCCGTTCCTCCACGGATGAGACCAGAAGCGGCGCCGGTAGCAGGTAATACCTGCTACCGGTCTTATCAGCCATGCTTAAAGCCACATCGTAGAGGTTACTGGACCCGTCTCGGGCGAAAGTCCCGACTAGATTAACAAACCGATGTTGTGGCCGAGGTAATACGGGCAGACGGCTGATCACCGATTTCAGAGTCTGGCCAGTGCCCAGAGCAACAATGATCGGCGCCTCTGAGGAAAGGAAATGCTCCATTACGCGTGCGCCGGTGATAGCAATTTTGGCCCGCAAGCTGTCGGCATCATCTCCGTCGAACGGGACGACTTCGCAGAGTTCGAGGCCATAATGGCGGCGCAGCGCTTCTTCCAATTCGGCACACGCACCAATTCGGTGGGAAAGGCGGACATTGACGAAATTACGCTCGATAGCAATCCCGAGCAGGCGTTGAGCGGTTTGACGAGAAATATGGAGAGTCGCGGCGATTTGCTGTTGAGTCTTTCCGGCGACGTAATAGAGCCAAGCGATTCTGGCGGCTTGGTCGAGCTTATCGGCTTCTTTGCTGGGGGGCACAATTAAGACTATTGACATTTGCCCTGGTAAAGGGCAAATGCTCATCCAGCTGGAAATAACTGGGTTGTGTTGCGCCTGGTTCCCGGCTGTCTCATTCTCACCCCCCTTACCCTAACCATGATTAAACGCTCCTTGGCGCTGCTAGCCGCCGTAAGCACATGCTTTTGCGGCGCGTTAGCCCAGCAAAAGTCGATCACGATTGCGGTCGTGAATAACCCGGACATGATCCGGTTGAAGAAGCTGTCGAGTAAATTCGAAGAGCAAAACCCTGACATCAAGCTGAACTGGGTTGTTGTCGAAGAGAACGTCCTTAGACAGCGGGTTACTACTGACGTGTCGCAAGGAAGCGGTCAGTTTGATCTGGTCTACTTGGGCTTATACGAAGCTCCCATTTTTGCAAAACGTGGCTGGCTCCGTCCGATTGAAAATGTCCCTGATAGTTACGATCTAGAGGACGTTTTCAAGTCGATCCGTGACGGGCTGTCATACAATGGAAAACTCTACGCGCTCCCGTTCAATGCCGAGAGCTCCATGCTGATGTATCGGAAGGATCTCTTCGACGCCAAAGGATTGACCATGCCGGAGCAGCCGACCTATGACGACATTGTCAAATTTGCGGATGCTCTGACGGATAAGAGCAAAGGCATCTATGGGATTACCCTGCGCGGGAAACCTGGTTGGGGTGAAAACATGGCCTTCGTCGATACACTGCTGAACACGTTTGGGGCCACTTGGTTCGACATGAAATGGAAACCGACGATCGATACTCCGGAATGGAAGAAAGCGATCACGTTCTACGTCAATCTGATGAAGAAAGACGGCCCGCCCGGAGCCAGCTCGAACGGGTTCAACGAAAACCTGACCTTATTTGGCGGCGGTCGAGCTGCGATGTGGATCGATGCGACCTCGGGCGCAGGTCCATTGTTCGACAAAAACCAATCACAAGTGTCTGACAAAGTCGCTTTCGCTCCCGCACCGGTGGCAGCGACTCCGAACGGTTCGCATTGGCTTTGGTCTTGGGCGTTAGCGATTCCGAAATCTGCGAAAGAGCCGGACGCAGCGCTGAAATTCGCCGAATGGGCGACATCGAAAGAGTACATCCAATTGGCCGCTGAAGATGGAGGCTGGGCGACTGTTCCTCCCGGCACCAGGAAATCGACGTATGATAATCCGGAGTACCAGAAAGCAGCGCCTTTTGCTTCAGTGACTCTTAAGGCGATGCAAACCGCTGATCCCACCAATCCTGCGATCAAGCCGGTGCCATATGTCGGAGTACAGTTCGCGGGTATACCTGAGTTTCAAGCGATTGGAACCGAAGTCGGCCAAAACATTTCCGCGGCGTTAGCCGGCAAGATGACCGTCGAGCAAGCGCTGAAGGCGAGCCAAAACGAAGTCGAGCGCGCCATGAAGCAAGGCGGCTACCTCAAGTAATAGCCGATAGCCAACACCCGATAACGGAACGCTGTTGGGAAAGTTTTCCGCCGTAGTCCAGCCTGGGCTACGGCGGCGTTTTTTTAGGAGCTAGGGGCTAGAATCTAGGAGCTACGATCATTTAGTCCCTCCGGGACAATAACTCCTTCGAGCGAGCAGCTGTCGATTGACGGGTATTAGGGGCGGCGGGAACTTAAATTAGGCCGCCGGTGCGCGGTTAGCTGTTACCTATGGAGTTATCTGCCTGGATCGAAGCGTTATTGCCGAAAGAGTTTCTTCAGAAAGTTTTTCGGTTATTGCCGAATCCCGCATTCGAACAACGGATGCGTTGGGATTTATTTAAAAGACCGGACTATGCCTATGGCGTCTATCGTGCCGCCCTGACCGCTCAAGCATTGGATATCAAGAAGATCAGCGCGATCGAGTTTGGAGTCGCTGCGGGGAACGGCCTTCTAGCGCTCGAAGAAGTCGCGCGAGAAGTTAGCCGGCACACCGGTCTCGATGTCGATACTTACGGCTTCGATACCGGAACCGGTATGCCGCCTCCGATCGATTATCGGGACAATCCCTACCTTTGGCAGGCCGGTTTTTTTCAAATGGATGGAAAAGCGTTAGTTAGCCGGTTGACGCAATCGAAATTAATTTTAGGGGAATTTACCCAGACGATTCCCGGCTTTGTTAAAGAGTATAATCCGGCTCCGATCGGTTTTATCTCTTTCGATGCCGACTATTATTCATCAACGGTTTCTGCCTTCGAATTACTGAAGGAAGATCATGCTTACTTCCTTCCACGAGTCCTGTGTTACTTTGACGACATCATCGGCGGCGACTGGGAACTACACTCCCCTTACACCGGCGAGCTTCTCGCCATTGACGAATTCAACCAACAGAATCGCCATATGAAAATCGCCAAAATCAATGGCATGCGGCAGAAACGCGTCGTCCCGAATTGGTGGCATGAATTGATGTACGCGCACCACCGTTTTGATCATCCGCTCTATAATAAACACGTCTTCCCGGATAAGAATTGGCAGCTGAAGCTCGGGGAAGAAGTGCCGAAAAACTGAGAAATCTCACGCAAAGGCGCAAAGGTAAAACGAAGGAGAGAATAGCCGCAAAAAGGCACAAAAAGCGCAAAAAAGAGGGCATAAAGTGTAAGGGAAATTAACGATCGAAACGGAACGGGATTAGCCGCAAAAGAACGCAAGGATCGCAAAGACAGACGTCGAGAGGCGCGAATTCTTCCCGGCGTTCAAGGCGATGTCGGCGTTCCTCGGAGTCCACTCTCCAATGTTAGACAAAAATCGGTGAAGCCAACGGCTCGCCAGAAAGTGATAGCCGGTTGGTTATGGCAAAGGATATCGACGGTGATCGGCTTGTTCTTGGGCCAGATCTCAGAGAATAGGATTTTGATGCATTGGCGACCGACACGCGAACAACGTTTATTCCGCGCCTTCAGCGCTAAACGCATATTTTTAACGGATACCTCGGGCTCGCAAGCTCAGCCTAGGCTACAAATATTTCGCCGCTAAGCGGTTCTACAGGGCTTCGCCTCTGTTCTGTCATTCGCGTCTATTCGTGGCATTCGCGGTTACTTCTTCGTATCCATTTCGCGGTTAGCACTTGACTTATTGCGGTCAGTGGAACTAGTATGCCCGCGTTTATGCTCCTTAGCCGGTCCAGTCAACGAATCGCTAAGGCGGCCGCAGTAGTAGCATACTCGAAGGTACGAGTAGCCTAAACGCGGGCCGCCCTCGTTGACTATTCTGTACCGGACCAGCTCTCTCGTTCGAGGGAGTTAGGACCAGTCGAGTCCATCAACTCAGTCGGCCCAATCTATGCACAATAAACACTATTACCCACACCATGACCCATGAACCCGAGCCAAGACGGTAGACATTTTATACTAATGGCTTCAGGTCTGTATTTGCGACCTGGTAAGCAAGGACGCTCCGCGAGGAAGCACAATTTGTTTTCCCGCTCACCATCTGAACTAACCGAACCGTGGCAACCCAGGGCCACCGAAAACCAGAGCCCCTATCCCGGAATCAATATCGGTTGCGGGAGCGAACTATTGGACTTCCGATTCGAGGACACGGAGATTCTCCAAGAAAGCGAGGAGTAAATACAATGCCCCCAAAAAAACCGGCCCAAAACGACAGCTCCAAACCTAACACCAATTCCCGGCTATCGACTGATTCCCAGCGCCGGCAGGGTTTAGTCAAACCTTACACGCAGGAAGATGTAGAACGCCTGCGCGGTTCTTTCCGGATCGAATACACCCTCGCCAGAGAGGGTGCAAACCGGCTGTGGAGCTTACTCGAGAATGAACCTCCGGTCACTGCCTTAGGAGCACTCTCGGGGAATCAAGCGGTTCAACAAGTTCGGGCAGGGCTTAAAGCCATTTATCTCAGCGGTTGGCAAGTGGCTGCCGATGCCAACCTTTCTGAGCAGATGTATCCGGACCAAAGCTTGTACGCAGCGAATAGTGTTCCAGCGGTGATCCGGCGGATTAACAACGCCCTGCGCCGCGCAGATCAAGTGGACTATCACGAGGGTCGGAACGGCACTTATTGGATGGCGCCGATTGTAGCAGATGCCGAAGCCGGTTTTGGCGGGTGCCTAAATGTTTTTGAGCTGGTCAAAGCGATGATTGAAGCCGGCACGGCCGGAATTCATCTCGAGGATCAATTGGCATCGGAAAAGAAATGCGGACATCTCGGCGGAAAAGTTCTGATTCCGACTCAGCAGGCAATTAACAACCTGGTGGCAGCCAGGCTGGCAGCGGATATTTATGAAGTTCCCACGATCTTAATTGCCAGAACTGACGCCAACGCAGCGGCTTTACTAACTAACGATATTGATTCCCGGGATCAGCCATTTCTCACCGGCGAACGCAGCAGCGAGGGCTTTTTCCGGGTGCGTGCAGGGATCGATCAGGCAGTCTCTCGGGCGTTAGCGTATGCTCCTTACGCGGATGTGCTCTGGTGCGAAACCAGCGAGCCGAGCCTAGCCGAGGCGAAACAATTTGCTGTTGCCATCCACGAGAAGCACCCGGGTAAATTGCTGGCTTATAACTGTTCGCCTTCTTTTAATTGGCGGAAGAAATTAGATGAAGCCACGATCGCTGCTTTTCAGCAGGAGCTAGCTAAGCTCGGTTATCATTTCCAGTTTATTACCTTGGCCGGTTTCCATACCCTCAATTACAGCATGTTCCATCTGGCCCACGACTACAAAGAGCGCGGAATGTCAGCTTATGCCGATTTGCAAGCGGCGGAGTTTTCCGTGGAGAAGCAAGGCTATACCGCGACCAAGCATCAACGGGAAGTTGGAGCCGGCTATTTCGACGATGCGGCTCAAGTAATTACCCAGGGAAGCTCGTCCACGACGGCCTTAGCTGGATCGACGGAGAAAGAGCAGTTCCATTAGGAACGCACGTGAGCGCCGAGAACGAGCGGGAACGCCGTGGAGCGCTGCCTCGCTTGCGAGGCCCGAATCGGTAGGGATGAGCTCCTGCTCATCCGGGGTATCGGTTGGGCAAGCCCGCGTTCGGCCGGTCAAACCTGGATACGAGGCGAAACGAAACCGGATGAGCGGGAGCTCATTCCTACCGGCCACGGCCTCGCAAGCGAGGCAGCGCTCCACATCAGTCTGCTGCTAACACGGCGCGAGCGCAGGTTTCATCGGTGACCAGGCCATTGATCCAATGGCCGCGTAACGCTCCCAGGACGGCCTTTGACTTGTGTTCGCCGC
>JAFAHI010000380.1 GCA_019237325.1 Verrucomicrobiota bacterium
TTCGGGTTCTCAGCGAGACCGACAGCGATCGCTTTGGCGACATACAGCGCCGGGCCGGGAGGAACCTTGAATTGTTTGCGGTGCGTCAGGATCGGCTCAACCGAAAAAGCCACTCCGATGGTGGCTAGGGGCCGGCTCCAACTGCGACGCATCGCGTCCGAAATGGCCAACCGCAATCCGGTCGCCTTTTGACTGGGATGTTGTTCAATGTCAGCCAAATACTTCTCTACGTCATTCGCTGTCACCCTGCCGTTTTTGCCGGTACCCGGGACCAACGAAAGATCTTGTTGTTGCCAGCCGAGTTGATCCGCCTTTGAGCGGACTCGCGGCGAAACAAGCGGGCCGCCGCTTTTTGCCGGCATCATGGGGATGGTGGCAGTCGGCATGGCCGGCGGCACATTCGTGTTGGTGTAGGGAGTCGCTGGAACCTCCGCAGCCGCGTGACTTGCGGATACCCCAAGGCGCTCGGCGTCTTCTCGTGATGCCTCGAGGTATCCGAGAATAGCGCCATTCGGATAAGTCTGGTTGACTTCGGCCGTGAACTCCGCAATCACGCCGTCGCACGGCGTGGTGACACCCATAACCGCTTTATTGGTTTCGACCTCGATAATTTCCTGATCGCTGGCGACCGGTTCGCCAACCTGCGCTGTAAAACGAATGACGGTAGCCTCGGCAACGGACTCACCAAGCTGAGGCATAGTGATCGCGATTTTGACGGTGGCCATACCCGCCAGCGCATTCTTGTGGGTTTGGAAAGTTGTCGGCACTTCCGCAGGCGCCTGACTTGCCGATTCCGCAAGGCGCCCGGCATCCTCTTCGGACGCCTCGATGTATCCGAGAATAGCGCCATTCGGATAAGTCTGGTTGACTTCGGCCGTGAACTCCGCAATCACACCGTCGCACGGCGTGGTGACACCCATAACCGCTTTATTGGTTTCGACCTCGATAATTTCCTGATCGCTGGTGATTGGCTCTCCTACCTGCGCCTTAAAACGAAGGATAGTAGCCTCGGTAACGGACTCACCAAGCTGCGGCATGATGATCGGGACTTTGGGCATATAGATTAGAAACGTATGGGCGTGTCGCTCTGTGGAGATATCGGCGTACAAAAATTACCACTCTAACATTTGTCGAACCTTCTTTACTATCGAGGCGGCAGAAGGTTTATGAGCCAACCATAGATCCGGATGAAAAGGGATGGGCGTGTCGCGGCAATTCAACCGTTCTGGCGGCGAGTCGAGCAAATGAAATCCTTTGCTGGCGACACGAGCAATGACCTCGGCGTTTATTCCTCCCCATGGCCAGCCTTCACTGACGGCAAGAAGATGACCGGTTCGGGCCACCGATTGCAAAATTGTCGGGGTATCCAGCGGCTTGACCGTTCTCAGGTCGATCACTTCGATATCGATTCCTTCTTTTTCGAGCTCGGTAGCCGCAGCCAAAGCATCGTAAAGAGCGGCCGCATAGGTGACCAAGGTCAGATCCTTTCCTGGACGGCGGCACAACGCTTTGCCGGCAGAGAAAGAAACTTCCTCCGGGAGCCGCTCCGCCTTGACCCGATTGTAGAGGTATTTGTGTTCGCAGTAGAGGACCGGGTCATCAAGGGCGATCGCCTCAAGCAGAAGGTTGTAGGCATCGTCGACGGTGGCCGGAGTCATAATAATTAGCCCAGGGAAGTGAGCATACAATGACTCCAGCGATTGGCTGTGGAACGGGCCGGCTCCAGGATTACCTCCGTTTGGGAGCCGGATCGTGATCGGCAAGGAAACACCGCTCCGATAAAAATACGCGCCCGCGTGATTGACGATCTGGTTAAAACCGTTCGCCGAGAAGTCGGCAAACTGCATTTCCACAATCGGGCGCATGCCTTCAAGACTCGCCCCGATGGCGCTGCCCACCATAGCATCCTCGCTGATGGGCGAATCTAAGACTCTCCCGGGAAACTCCTTGGCCAAGTTTTTGGTTGCCTTGAAAGCTCCGCCGTAGGCACCGATATCCTGTCCGTAGATGTAGACGTTCGGATTTTCGCGCAGTGCCCTCGCTTGAGCTTCCCGAATTGCTTCGAGATAAGTGATGCTCATTCTGCGTACTCTGGATCGATTAGGTGAGCGGATGCTAACGAGTGCCAATCCTCTTCCGCAGGATCGGGAGCGGGTTCGCGTTGTACCTGTTGAAGCGTGTCTTCGACTTGGGCTTTGGCCTGCTGCCGCCACTCTCTCACCATGACTTCGTCAGCCCAACCCTGTTCCACAACATGGGCTTGGGCAACACTGAGACAATCACGTCCGATCGGGCTATCCAAGAGAGCCTTGTCCATGTAAAAGCCGTCATCGTGTTCAGCGTGCCCAGAGAGTCGAACACACGAGGCAACAATCATCTGGACACCGAAGCCTGACCGAGCACGATCGACAGCGTGGCTGGCAATCTCGAGGCACTCTTTTAGGTCCGTACCGTCCATACTATAACCCTCAACCCCGTAACCGATGGCCCGATCCACAAGATCATGGCAGGCGAACTGGCGACTATTTGGAGTCGAGTAAGCGTAACGATTGTTGGTGACCGTCATTACCAGGGGCACGCGTTCGACTGCCGCCAGATTCAAGCCTTCGTGAAAAGAGCCGGTCGAACTGCCGCCGTCGCCGATGGACGTGGCTCCGACAAAGCCAGTCTCTCCTCGCATTCTCCGAGCCATCAGAGCCCCCGTGATTAACGATGTGGCAGCCCCGAGATGGCTAACCATGGGGTAGATCCGTTCTTTTGGACGTCCCCGATGTACGTTGCCGTCACGGCCTCTCATTGGCCCGGTTTTCTTGCCCAGATAGGTCCGCAAAATATCGAATAGGGGCTCGCCGAAGGCCAGCCGCCCGGCTTGGTCTCGAATCAAAGGAGCAAAAATGTCGCCCGGTCTCAGCATTATCCCAACTGCCACGCTCACTGCTTCTTGACCTTTGCCCAAATAGCACCCGCCAGCGATCTTTCCGGCGTGCCACAGGGCGGCCACTTTGTCTTCTACGGTTCGCGACAGCAGCATCCACTTGAATGCACTGAGATATAGCTCCTTGAACCCTAAATGGATCGTTTCACTCTCGGGTTCCCTGAGGGTGTTCAGCATGAACGACGAATATCAACATTATGATTGATCATGCAAGGCTTTCGGTTTGAGCGAAACGAACGGACGTATGCGCGTGTCGGCGTGCGGGCGTGTGGGCGTATCGGCGAATGAATTATTCGAAATCTGGCAGTGAGGAGGGATGCAACTAATGAGACGGCCACATGTAGGACAGCAGTCACGCATCAACCCCATGGATCGCATAGCTCCCTACCAACGCCTAACGTGTTTACGCCCACACGCAGATAGGCCGGTACGCCCACACGTTTCTTCCGGGGCTGGCACGATTGGCGCTACAAAGCCGACCCTAGTGCCAGCGACGAACAAAGCGGCAGCCCAGTATACGAGGCAATCCGTGACTACTGGATTGATAGGCGGCTCGGACCTGGTTATAGTCCCAATTAGCGGAGTGATTAAGAAGTACAAATGAACGAAGAGCGAGCACCCGAGTACGGTGGTTACAGTTCCGAGCCCGCAACTCCTCTCGAGATCTTGGAGAGAATCGTAGCAAGTCTTCCCCCTGGTGACCCGACACGCAGCGAAATTATCGGCCTCAGGTCGAGCGTGGCGGAACAGGAGGAGATGATTCAAGAGGCGCGGCAAACGATCGAAAAACTGGACGAAGTGATCAAAAAAGTCACTTCTCCGGCGAATCGAATCGGAACATACCTTGGTAGCCCGAACAAAGAAACTGCCCAGATCGTTGTGGGTGGGTCCGATTACTATTGCAACGTGGATCCCCGGATCAACATCAACAAGTTGAAGAAAGGGACGCGGGTATTGGTGAATGAAGCGTATGTAATCGTCGGAGACCTCGGATACGATCTCGCGGGGCCCGTCACCAAGGTCACGGAGATTCTTAGCAGTGATCGCTTGCGGGTGGGCCAAGAGCACGGCGTTCAGTCCATCGTGCTGCAGCGGTCCCAGGATCTGCTGAAAGCCAATCTCAAGGTTGGCGATGAGGTCCGAGTGGACTCGAATTTTAAAATCGCGATCGAAGTTTTAAGCCGGCCCACGACCCAGGACTACTACTTGGAGGCAGTCCCCGAGATTTCCTGGAGCATGGTGGGAGGCCAAGAAGAAGCGCTCAGTGCGATCAAGGACGCGATCGAGCTCCCGCTATTGCACGCGGATCTCTTCACCAAATTCCAACACCAGACTCCAAAAGGATTTCTGCTTTATGGTCCGCCTGGATGCGGTAAGACGCTGCTCGGCAAAGCGACAGCCTACAACTTGACGAAGCAGCTCAAAGAAAAGACGGGCGAAGAGATGCAGCAGTTTTTCATGCACATCAAAGGGCCCGAGATTCTAAACATGTGGGTAGGAGAATCGGAACGCCAGGTTCGCGAGATCTTCAACACAGCGAGAGAGAAACGGAAAGAGGGCTTTATGCCGTTCATCTTCATCGATGAAGCCGAGAGCATTCTGGGCACACGTCGAGCGGGCCGTTACTCGAGCATCCTTTCAACCTTGGTGCCGATGTTCTGCACCGAAATGGACGGAATCGAGTCGTTAAACGAAGTCGTGATTATCCTGGCCTCGAACCGAGCGGATTTGATCGACCCGGCGATTCTGCGTCCTGGTCGAATCGATCGGAAAATAAAGGTCAACCGGCCGGACCGAGCTTCCGCTTACGACATCTACAAAATCTACCTAACTAAAGACCTACCCTACGACCCGGAATTGGTTGAAGAGAAGGGTGGGATCGAAGAGGTGGTCGATCATCTGGTGACCAAAGTGGTCGATACTCAGTTTGCCAGAAAAGAGGAAAACAGGTTTTTGGAAATCACATTGAGAAGTGGAAAGCGCGAGACGCTCTATCGGGGAGATCTGGTCAGCGGTGCTATCATCGCGTCGGTGGTAGAGCGGGCGAAGGAGCTCGCCATCAAGCGGGCCATCAACACGATGCAAGAAGAGGGGATCAGTGAATCCGATTTGTTGCTCTCGCTTAACACTGAGTATGTGGAGAACGATATCTTCCCACCGACCGATATCGTGGAAGATTGGTTAAAACTAATTGATTACGATTCCGAGAACGTGGTGAAGGTAGTGCCAGTTCGATCCGGACCAAAAGCGTCGAAGACCTCCGACGTTATTTAGGTTCGGTTCCGCCACGGTGTAGAGCACATTCGAGATGAATCGCGTTTTTGGTATCGAAACCGAATACGGCATTACCGTAAACGGAGTCGAGAATGTTGATGTAGTTGCTGAGTCCATTGAATTAGTGCGCTGCTATACCGAACACGGCGCACTGATGAAATGGGACTACAATCTGGAAGACCCGCATTTAGATGCGCGAGGATTCCGGGCCGACTCGTTAATGCAAGACACGGACGAGTCGGTTTACTACGAATTAGATAAGAACCGGCCGCTAAGCTACGAGGAGATAAAAAGCGATCTGGTTCTTAGCAATGGAGCGCGTTTTTACAACGACCATGCTCATCCGGAATATTCGACTCCTGAATGCACGTTGCTGGAGGATGTGGTCGCTCAAGATAAAGCCGGGGAGCGAATTCTAGCCGAATGCGTGCG
>JAFAHI010000046.1 GCA_019237325.1 Verrucomicrobiota bacterium
GGACCACTGCTTGGTTCCTTCATTTTGACCACCATCGCCAATGGCGCGAACCTGATGCACGTCAATTCCTTCTGGCAGAAAATCATTACCGGCGGTCTGATTATCGTGATCGTCTATTTCGACGGCATCCGCCGGAAAAAGCGCTAAACAACATTTCCGCTCGATGGCTCCGGCAGCTTTGGGATCCGCCCGGCTGCTTTTTCTTGCTCAAGAAAAACGCGTATCTCAGATTGCTCGATACCGGTGTCTCGCAGGTACTGAATCGCTTTGACCAAGCCCTTCTGTTGGTGAATCTGGCGAAATCGTTCTCGCCAGTCTTCGGCCGGTTGACGTGCCATCCTCTATCATCTCACCACTTCTCGAGGGAGATTGCAACCGCTAAGCCTGCGCCTCGCCAGACGCATCGTCCTCGTACTCGTCGTCGTCCTCGTCCTCGGATTCGGCGGAACGGAGTGATAGAGTCAGGGAGTAATGGAGTACCGGGGTATGGCCGAATTGGACCCGCGATCGCTGGGTTGACCACGGAAAAAGGGTGTTTGAGGACCGAGATCATGGCTCCGTAGGAGCCAAATCTTTATAGCAGCGACGTTCCTAATTGTCGTTAGCTCCGTAGGAGCAGAACATTGAGGAGCTCGGCCACGCGCAGATCTCCAAATCGGCAACCAATCGTCTCATCCTGAAAGCCCAGGCCGGGCCCCTCAGATGCCGCTCCTACGGAGCTACCGCGATGTGGGACCGCATCAACTATAAAGATTGCGCTCCTACGGAGCTTCACAGCCACCGCCGTACCCGTTGCCGATAGGCTTCATACTCCGCGCCGAAATGCTCCTTCATGAGCTGTTCTTCGAACGGGATCAGCCGGAAATTAATGAGCCAGAAAAAGAGAATCGGCGGAATAACAAACCACAGGGATTCCATGGCGAAGAAGCATCCAACGGAGAAGAGGAGAAGCCCAAGATACATCGGATTCCGCGTGATTCGATAGGGTCCGGATAAAACCAGTTTTGTCGGTTCCGCTCCCGGTCGAACCGGCGTTCCTCGAGATTTGAAGGTGAAAAACCCCGCAGCCGAGAACCCGAGACCAACCAAAATGAACAGCGTAGCAATCGCGCCGTGAAACGGGACCGGTACGAAGGCGATTGGTGCTACGGCGGTGAGCAGAACGGAGAGCAATAGCAAAACCAGCACCAAGATCGGTGGCGGCATGATGATCGGGGGCGATTTCATTCGCGTGAATCATAGTAGACCCGATCGATCGGCGCTAGCTGCGTTGCTTCGGTCACATAATTGGGGGGCGAGGCTCCCGAACGACCCGAGACTTTTCGCGAAGCTGCTAGCGTTGGCGAATTTCAGGACCGTGCGAGACCAATCCGCGTGCCGAGCCGGTCTTCCGTGTCGCTAGTCTCTAGGTTCCCGCCAGAATCAGTTGTTGCATTGCCCGAACAGCCTTCACCTTGCCACACGATAGACCGCGGCTCGGCGAGCACCTTGGGTGTAGCCAGCCGCTGGGTTTGGGCGCGCCAACAACTTCGTTAACATCTCAGCGCCGTTCGAGAGCCTCGCCGCACAAAATTATCGCTCCCAGTGCCGTGCTATATCTGCGCTCTGAATAGTGACAATGTTGTCACAAAATTCTGGTTTTAAGAGGTTGTAGTGTGTTCCTATATGGGCGGCGATGCGCCTTCGTTACCTATTCAACCTGTCAAGGATGTCAGGGTTGATCTCTGACCTGATTAAATTAGTCGTCTTAACCGCTCTGGCTTTAAGCGGCCCGTTAGCTCTGGCGCAGACAAGCGATCCGCAATCGAACACCCAAGGTCAATCCCCAGCCGATCCGGACGACGAACATCTTAGCCGGCTCACTGTGACCGGATACATCGTTCCGCGAATCGGGGAGGGCCCGCAACCGGTCACATCGCTCGACCAGGACTTTATTTCTAAACAAGGCGATCAAACAGTCGCAGATGTCCTGCTGCGGATCCCGGAGAACTTCGCCAGCTTCACGCCGGCGCTTGATGCCGGGAACAGCACCGCCGAAGGCGGATCAGCCGTTAATCTTTATGGCCTAGGGGCGAACGCCACTCTGGTTCTGATCGACGGTCGACGACAACCGGCTTACCCCTTTGCTCAGTTCGGAATAGAGAACTTCGTCGATCTCAATTCCATCCCTTTGGCCGCTGTAGACCGGATTGAAGTATTGAAGGATGGAGCCAGCGCAATTTACGGGTCCGATGCGGTAGCCGGCGTCGTCAATGTTCTCCTGAAAGATGAGTACAACGGCTCGGACCTTAAATACTACTACGGAATAAGTTCACGCGGAGATTACGAGGTCTATCATATCTCCGCGGTGAGTGGGTTCAGCGAAAAACTTGGAGAGAATTCGAAGTTCAGCGTACTCGCGACCTTCG
>JAFAHI010000463.1 GCA_019237325.1 Verrucomicrobiota bacterium
CTAAGACAAAAAGCGAATTTGCTGAGCATTTTTCTTTCGCCTCTGGCCCGTGAGGAGATCTTATTCTTGAAATCTCGTAACGTTGAGCTGGCCGATTTCTTGACCGATGTCATGCGCCGTAAACTGTTGCGCCGGACCCAGCGGCAAAAGGGGATTCTATCGCTCAAAGATCTCGAAAACATCGAGCGACGGGCTGCGAGTGCCTATACCGAGCTCAAGGATGCCTGGCATTTCGATTACGTCATTCCGAACCACGATGGCGAAGACAGCGAGAACTGGGATGCGTTCTATTATCCGGTGAGCGATGCTCGTAAGACATTGCTCGCCTTCGCGGACCTGATCGGAGGAAAAGTGCCGTCGGCAGCTGAAAAATGGGAAGAAGATCTCCTGGCGTGAGTGCCACAGACGGATTTAGCCGGGACTTGTCCGATGGCCGAAGGGGTCGCCGGCCGTGGAGGGGAGCCGCTTTTAACCGTTGCCCGTGACCTGAGCTGATCGCGCAAACAACCGTCGCATTTGTGAGACGTTGTCTAGCAGGCGGCTCCCGGAAACGTCCCACGATGCGGCTTGGCTTAAGCGCGTTGCATTGATAGAGAATGAAGCGAATCGCCGTGAGTTGTAGGGACGTCAGGCGACGCACGCGGGAGCCGCCTGCTCGCACACGCCCAAACCACAAACACGGGGCTTCAAGAATATGCGTGGGAACGGGGTTCGCGTAAAAGCGGCTCCCCTCCACGGGTGGCAACCCCTTCGGCCGTCGAACAAGTCGCGGCGAAATCCCACCGCCTGCTCGGACCTCGGCGAGCTCCCTCGAGTCGCCAAAAATTTGTCTATGCTGCGCGCCGGTCACCAATCACCCATTCGACGCGCTTAATGCTTGCTCAGGGCAGGCCTCTCACGTCTCACTTCTCATCTCTCACCTCTCACGTTGCGAGGCTAAGCCGAGCACACCTAAACGGTAACCGGTCGGTGGAAACTGCTGACCCGATGTATGTACTCCAACGCGTCAATTACCTCCTGCTTCGAAAGCAGAACATCTTCTACAATTACGGGCGGCGCACTATTCGGAACATTGCGTGGGTTTAGGCTTTGAGCTCGCAGCTCCAATTCTTGTTTCCTCCGGCGCCAAGCTCCTTGGCTGCCCATGCCAACGATGATCGGGTCCAGCGACTCTTTGTCTCGCATCATTGCGGCCAGCTCTCCAGGCTCAAACACAGGGTTCGACATCAGTTGGTTAAATACCTGGGTAAAACGCTCCTGTTGCCGGTTGTCGGCGACAAAGCAACCGAAGACATAATTTCGAATAGCAAACAACGCATCCGGTACCAGGCACGCGCTGCCGGAAATAATCAGAGTCAAAGAACAATTCTCCGAAGCACCTAAAATCAGCGCGTAACGCTTGATCGTCGCGTTGGGAAAAAGCGATTCGATATTTTCGTGCACCTTGCGAAGGTTGTATTGCTCAAACAGTTCTGAGCGTGGAGCGGAAACAATTGCGACTACCGACAAAGCTTTTCCAAACAAGGCAAAATCCCGCAGCGGTTCGATCGAGCTGTTTTTGCGGCAGGTCTCGATTGTCGCCTGGTACTCCTCAAATTTGTTTGGCAGCAGGCTAATACCTTCAAACACTTCCTTGTCCGAATTATAGGAAGCCGGAGAAACCGCTCGCAGAAAGAGCTGTCCGAAATCTTCATGTCCGAATTGCTCGCCGTACCCGATCACGGCGGTGCCGCTCAACGAATTTTCCAAGTCGTTGATATCGAGCTTCGTCGTATCATCAAGGCTGATCCCTGCCGCATTCATTGCCGGAATTACCTTTGGATCGGTAATCCGATAATCTTCGACCAATGCTTGCGCGGTCAGCAGGTTAAACAGTTGCCGAGCCACATATTTGTTCGCGAGCTGTTCAGCCTTGACCGCGTATATTTCCGAAGAAAAGCGTTCACCGAGCGCGTGGTGAACCACCGTGTTCGACACCAGCAACAAGCAACTAAATGTCGGTAGCGGCATTCCCGTCGCGGGATCGAAACTTTGTTCGAACCGATTCAGCGAAGCCAAGTACTCGCACAAAAGGCGACCAGCGTTGTAATGCTGAGAATGCGCCGTTCTCAAAATATCCGGAAGCACGGCGACACCAACGCTGCAGAGCGCCTCTGTATATTCGCGCGTTGACTGGCCGGTTGGACGTTGCCGCTTAACGTTGATCATTCGTGCTTGTTGTTGAGCCCGGCCAAACACCGGCGCCATACCGGATCCGGATCCCCCGCCCGCGCTAAAAAGATAGAAGAAAAGCCGGGAGGCATTGGCCGCCAACCCGGAAGAATCGACCAGGTAACTCCGGTGCCGAGCCCAAGGCGTTTCGGGTTTTGCGTCCGCCAAGAGCGCCAACGTCGCCAGGTAATGTCCGACCACAGGGATATTGCCGGCCCCGCCTCGGTTAAGCCAATCCAGCTCCGTGATCCCGAACCGAAGCGTTCCTTGGGTAAGCGTGGGATTGGCCACCTTGATTCTTTGCGTCGTATCCCCGTCCAGATCTGCCGTGAGAATCACCGGATCGACTAGAAACACTTGGTCATGATTAGATTTTTGTCCGAAGAGTCGTTCCCAGAATGAAGGCGCACTAGCCTTTCCATTGCCAGCTCCAGTCTGGCCGGATTGCGAGGGTTTATCAGCCGGGCGTTTCGCCGTAGCCCGCGCCCGACGTGATAGTTCTTTTATTCCAATCTTTCGTTGTTCGTACACCAGATTGGCTAGGTCGATGGCGATATTCGTTCCGCATCGCCCCATTCCAATAATTCCCACGGTCGGCAGGGCGTTATTCGCGGTTTGCGCCCCTGACGATCGCGTTGGCTGCTTCAGATTCTGGGCAAAGGCTTTCAGCCGCTGCAGAATATCTTCGACAGTGAACTGGGTTACAGTATTTGTGATTTCGGCAAGAATTAGTCCTTCAGGCGTACGGCTTGCCGTTTTTTCCGTTTCTTCAGCTCCTGAGACGGACTCATTTACGTTCGATTCGGTCGCATTCATGTACGGATATGGGGAACTCGGCTCAGTCTAGGTGAGCTCAGTCGGCGAGCAAGGGACTAACGCGAGAATTTTCACTCGTTGAACAATTGCTAGCCCGCGAAACGCATGATGCGAGTAAGGAACTAACAATCGTATATAGTGTTAGTATGCTTTGGCATTTCGGTCATTAGCCGCAAAGCTGGTGGGGCGTGAGGTGTGAACCTTGAAAAGTGACAGGTGGGCCGTCGCCCTTTTTTTGGTGGGGCGAGGCTCCCGAACGGTTGCAGGTTCCACCGGAGGAGATCGCTAGATTCCTACTGCACGGTGAATAAGGACTCTAATCGCGCCGAGCCGTGATATAGCGTAGCACCGCGGCTCGGCACGTGTTTAGGCCCTGCGGATTTCGTTGTTACTTGAAACCAATCTCTTTGCTAAAACGATGAGGTCTTTCGGGAGCATCTACCAAAAGGGGCGACAGCTCCACTTTTCACCTTTTACATCCGCGCGCCTCGGCACCAACCCAAAAC
>JAFAHI010000080.1 GCA_019237325.1 Verrucomicrobiota bacterium
CAACGTGCGGGAGAAGGTAGCCGGTAACAGTGACCTGCTGGAGCTCGTTTCCACCGGTGTTCTGGCTTACGCCTGTACCGGTGTCCTGGTTTTCACCGGTGGCCGGTGCGGCCGTTTGGGCGTGGGCAGGAACTCGCAACCCGAACAAGATTACGAACTGAATCACTATCGCGAATGCGGCGGTACGGAGATGTATTTTTTTAATCATTGATTGATCCTTGGTTCCTTGGCGTGGCCGGTTGATGCTCCGCCAAGGTCCTGGCCGAATACCCATCCTTTGCCGGGAACAAGCCTAACGAGTTCCGCGGGCTGGATTCCAATCTGGCGTCCGTTCTGAGCTAAATCCGGGGGGCAGTCAAGAAAATGCGAGGGACTTTTGAACGAAATTCGGAAAAAGTTGTCGCTGCCGCTAGATCCGGTGAATGAATGTGCGTAAACAACGCGCCCGGCTGAATGATCTTTTGCGAACGCCACGCGGAGCCGTGCATTCGTAAAATATTCGTTACAACGCTAGCCGTTTCCGTGCCAACTAATTTAGGTAGAACAGAGGGCATTCGCGATTCCAACCCTTCTAGTTACCTGGCTCGTGCTGAGCCGAAGGAAAGTCGGCTCTGGCCTGCTGCCGGACAATTCGCACATCGATGATGTTCGGCGTCACCGGCGGAATCTTAGTCCCTGTCAGCAGATCGTAGTCTGGAACGATGCGCACACCGGGGCGCCATGACGAAGGAAGGGACGATGAATCGCCAGCCTTCCCTAGCGCAACAATGCCGCCGGTAAGCGTGACATTTGGCGAGGCAATCACTTTTGCCGGATCCGATAGGCCCGAAATAATGACGGCATGAATGCTAGTGCTTACTATCGGTGTGACCGGCGGCGAAGCAGGCGACGTGGGATTTTGCGTTGTGATACCGTTGCCGCCGCCAGGGGGAGTATCTCCGCCGGAGGCCACTGATGTCCCTCCGGGTAAATAAAACCAATAAAAGGGGGAGTGGCCGACGTCACCGTCGAAGTAAATGAGTCCGCTGATTTGAATGTACTGAGCGACCGGATTGTTCCAGGTGACTGTTCCTGATCCCCCGTGAGCGTTCCATATATCAACAGCATTCGAGATCTGCAGTGTGGCAAGCGAATCGCCGGAAGTGTTGTAGACAATCACGTTGGCGGCTTCTCCATTCCACGGCATCCGTATTCCGCCGTATGCAAGCAAAGCGGAAAAATTTATCGTGACGGTGCCGGCCTCGACGTAGATCGGATTCGATAGCCCGCCACGCAATTGAACCGTAATCGGATTCCCAGCGGTTGCTTTGGATGCAAGAAGTCCTAAGCAAAGCAGCAGCACAGTTAGTGTAGACTGCATCCTTTTTGAAACCAATTCGCTCGACATTGGATGATTCCGATTGGCTACCGAGTTTCGTGTTTATTGTAATAACCGCAGTGCCAAAGTCGAGCTGTTATCCGAAACTTAAGCACAAAAATATTTTGCGTTAGACGCGCTCAGCAATGACTCGATATAGTCCCTTGGCCCACCAGGGGCGGTACGGTCGGAACTGTTGCGCGCTGGTTTCGCCGGTGGGGCCGAGACAGCGCTCGACAAGGGTGGCGCCTCTTTTCGGCCTCGCAAGCGCGGCGACGCTCCACAAAAAAACGCCGGGCGTTAGCCCGGCGTTCGTTACGTTTTCAGCAGAGCTTGCCGGGCCGAAGCTCGGCGTAGGCAGGCGCCGAAATGTTAGTGAGCGATCTGGAACACCACCGGTAATGTGAATGTGCCGGATTGATCAGGCGCAAATTGCCAGTTGCTTCTCACCCAACGCGCAGCCGCGCTAGAGAGAATCCCGGGGCCAGATACCGCCTGCACATCGGTGATATGCCCAGCCGATACCGTGATGGAGAGCCTTACATCACCTGTGATATGCATCTGTAAGGCTTGGGGCGGATATGGCGGCTTGGGCGAACGGAGGAGTTTGCCTGAGCGGGTACCACCATTTCCGGTTCCACCAACCACACCATTTGCGAAACCTTTCTGCATACCGGGCGTCGCCGCGGCATTGGGACTCTTCTTCTCGGCCTTTGGTTTTGGCGTCGGATGCGGCTCCGTTTGCGGCGCCGGAGTCGGAGTAGCGGCCGGAATTTCAAATTCTGGCGGTTTATCTAGCGGAGGCGGAGTCGGTTCGGGATCCGGCGGCGGAGTAGGCTGTGGGTCCGGCGGCTGTTCCTCAGGAGCATTGGGATCTCCCAAAGGGGGCGCATCGTTGGTGTCCACCGCGGTGAGAATTGTCGGCGGTTCTTCGGGTAGTCTTAGCCAGAACCCGAAATAAGCTGCGCTACCATTTAGCACCAGCGAGAGCAACAGGAACCAAACCAACGAAAACCCGTCCCGACGTGACCGATACAAATTGTCGGACATATTAACGTTTGGCGTTTAGCGTTTGGCGTTCGGCGTTTGGCGGCGCGACTAGACGACTTCCGCTGTCAACCAACCAAGTAAATTGGCTATTACCTTGCACCTCTCACCTTTCGCTTTTACGGACCGGGTTTGGCTCCACCTGCAGGCGGGGCTCCGCCGGGAGTATTACCACCTTGCACGGCGTCTTGGGCTTTGATCTCAAGACCGACCTTCTGAATACCAGCGTTACGGGCTTGATCCAGCACGTACATGACGCCTTCATAGACCGCTTGTTTATCGGCCCGGATGTAAATTCGCACGTCGTGGTTTTGACTATAGAGCTGTTGAAAATGCGAGAGAACCTCTTCTTTCGGCACTTTCTCTTTCTCGAAGTAGAAATCCCCTAACGCATCAACACTGACGATAATGAAATCGGGCTTCGTGTTCGGCTGAGCGCTGCTGGCGGTCGGTAGATTCACCTCGATCGCCTTCATGTTGATCATCGTCAAGCTCACCAGCATGAACGAGGCGAGCAAGAAGAACATGATGTCGATCAGCGGGATGATCTCAATCCGCGCCTTCTTAATTAGTACCGGCGAACTGTGACTGCTGCTCCCGTGCATCTTGGACTAAATCGAGGTTAGTGTTCTTTAAGCGAAGAGTGTTGAACATGATGAGGACGTTATTGCACGTCGACTCGAGTTCGAACTGCAGCTTCTGTAGCTTGGCGTTAAAGAAGTTAAAGAACACCAAGCAGGTAATGGCGATACCGAGACCGCACATGGTGGCGATCAACGCTTCACCGATACCGCCGGAGACCGCCGCCGGGCTAAGACCGCCTTCGTTAACGGCATTGAAGGCAAGCATGATTCCGGTAACCGTTCCTAGCAATCCGAGCAACGGCGCCAGGGTGATGACGGAGTCAAGAATCCACATGAAGCGTCCGGCTCGTTGCAGTTCAACGCCGGAAGCCACTTGTAATGCGCCTTCGATGGAGGAGTGAACGTGGTTGATACCGTGCCACACGGTGCGGATCAGAGGATCGCCAGATTTACGACCCAGATTGGCAGCCGCTGCGATATTACCTTGTTCCATCGCGGCGTACATTTTATCGAGCTTATTGGGGTCTCGCCGGGCACCAAGAACCGACCACCAAACGGCGCGTTCGAGGATAATCGCAATCGCGACAACCAGGACGGCGACAATAGGGTACATGACGATGCCGCCCTTAAAGAAGTACTCGAGTAAAATATTGCCCTTTGCCCAGTCCGGGACAAAATGCACTACGACACTACTTTGGGCTTGCGCGGCCAATA
>JAFAHI010000403.1 GCA_019237325.1 Verrucomicrobiota bacterium
TACTTCCCGGTTTCATGACGCAGATTGGCTCCCGGGTTGCGCAGTGTCAACTGGGCGGCGAAGGAAAGGGCGAATGGGCGAAACGGCGAAACGGCGAAACGGCGACGGAGGGATCGGTAACGCGAAGCGTATTAGCCGCGAAGCGGAGGCTCAGGATAGCCTAGGGCGAAGCCCGGGGCTTCGCCCTAGGCTAATTTAAATCGCCGCTTCGCGGCTAATAAGGTCGGCGTTACCGGTCGCCCATTCGCCGTTTCGCCCATTCGCCCTTTCCTTCGCCGCCCAGTTGACACTGCGCAACCCGGGAGCCAATCTGCGTCATGAAACCGGGAAGTAGTCGCCGGGATTTCATTCGCCGAGCACTCGTTGGCGGGGCGATAGGTGGAGCTCTTTCGCGCGCGGTCTCTTCGTTGGCTCAAAGTGGGTCAGGCACAGTCGATCGGCGCAAACTGGGACGGGTTGGGGTCGATGTTTCAATTCTTGGTCTCGGATTAGGCAGTGCGTTCATGGACACTTATGAAGATCGAGTGGAGGCCGGGCATGCAATGCTCGAGGCGGCGCTGGCCAAAGGAATTAATTATTGGGATACCGCGCGTGGTTACGGCCCCAGCGAAGGGATGATTGCTCCAGTCCTGGCCCGGAACCGGAACCGAATTTTTCTCGCGAGTAAGAGTGATTCCCGCGATTACGACGGGTTCAAACGGGACTTGGAAGAGAGCTTGCGCGTACTTCGGACGAATTACATCGATCTGTATCAATTACATGATCTACGATCGCATGAATCTGCAAATTTAAGCGCGATTGAAACGGGCGCGGTACGAGCGGCGCGCGAAGCGAAAGAGCAGAAAACCATTCGCGCGTTTGGCATCACGGGTCATTCCGGCGCCGGATTTTTATCTGAGTGCATTAACCGTTTTGATCCGGATACGATTCTCAGCGTGTTTCTGGCTACGCGGCCGGAGAACGGGCAATTTGAAAATGAGCTGTTACCGTTGGCTCGGTCCCGCAAAATGGGAGTGATCGCGATGAAGACCATCCGGTACGGGCGGCCCGCGGGGTTGCCGGCCGCGGAGCTGCTTCGGTACACGTTAAGTTTGAACGGGGTGCATAGCACGATAATAGGGCTAGATACGCCCGCACACTTAGCGGCTAACGTCGCGGTAACCAGCGGATTTAAAGCCATGGGAACCGCCGAGCGAGATCAGTTTCATGGGCAAGCGACCGGAGTCTTGGCGACCGTCGAGCAACCGTGGGAAGAACCGGGGTACGTGGATGGAGCTGTAGGCTAACCCGCGAAACCAGCCCACACGAGAACGGAAACAGAAAAATCTCACGCAAACCCGCAAAGGTTAAGACGGAGGAAACAAAATAGCCGCAAAAAGGCGCAAAAACGCAAAACGAAAGCGGGTTTTCAGGAGAATCGCGGTTGCCGACTTGCACGTGTAACAACTTATCGCGCACTCAAGGAAAAGCCTTTTTTAATCATTTCCTCCTTTTTTGCGATTTTTGCGCCTTTTCGCGGCTATTCCTCTTCTGTCCTAACCTTTGCGACTTTGCGTGAGATTTTTCTGTTTTTAAGGGCTGCCGTAGGTCGCAGGATTCGAGGCAAGGAACTGTTCGACTTGGCTCCGCGTTGGAATACCGCGCTGGCCACCGGGTTGAGTGGCTTTCAGGCCGGCGGCGGCAGTGGCAAGACGGACACATTGGTCGAGGGGAGCTCCTTGGACTAGACCAGCAGCATAGGCGCCATGGAAGACGTCGCCGCAGCCGGTGGTATCGATTGCGAGTACTTTGAATGCGGGTTGATGATGGACGACCCCATTCTTCCCGAGGAACCAACTCCCGGCTGTTCCACCGGTGATGACGACCGCCTGACAATCCTGGTGCCAAACCGCTCTGGCAGCGGTTTCAGGCGCGGTTTCACCGGTAATCTTTTGGGCAAAATCCAGGGGCAGCACAAAGTGATCAACTAACCGGAGCAGCTTCGGAAACTGCGGGTGATCCGAGTCTTCGAAATCAGCGACCACAGGGATTCCTGCGTCTCGAGCAATTGCCGCCGCCCGGAGACACCCGGTCATCCCGTATTGATCGAGAAAAAGAATGCGCGCCGAACGGATCACCGACTCGTCTGGCAGAAGGTCGTCGGCGCCGATACGGCCATCAATCCGATAAAAGATATTTCGGGTACGGGTTTCAGCCGCAACGATAATCACTGCATGCGGCGCCGGTGCATCCTTCGCTCGCGGCGCGTGAGAAATATCGACGCCTTCCCGTAGAAAATTTTCTTCCACGACCCGGGAAAGATCATCAAGGCCCAACAACCCGGCGAACGCGCATCGAGCGCCCTGCCTGGCGGCCGCTACCAGAGCGGTCCCGGTTAGCCCGCCGCATTGGCGATCCCAACTTAGTACCCGAGTTTTAGTATCGGCCACGGGATACGACCCCGGCACAAACAGCAGATCGTCCACCGACACACAACCAATACCGAGAATATCAAAGGATTTCACACCACGAATGCACAGGAATTAGGAACACAAATAGAACCGCGAATGGACACGAATGAACGCGAATTAATACCAAGAAGACAATCCAACCGCAGATGCACGCAGATGGACGCAGATAATTTTGTAGGAAGCAGCGACAGCCGTGGAGCGTGCCTCGCTTGCGAGGCCGACTTTGAGAGCGTGGAAGACCAAGTGGCAGGCCCGGGGACAAAAGCGACCCTTCCGAGGCACCCTAATCTGCGTTCATCTGCGGTTGAATTGCTTTCTTCGTCTTTATTTGTGTTCATTCGCGGTCCCTATTCGCGGTTGGTTTGGATTGTTGGTTGCCACGATGATTTCGACGTTTGCCTGCGTGAGCGCCTGGCGGAGGTCCGCCGGCGGTTCGGCGTCGGTCACCAGGATGTCTACGGCGTTGAGGGCAGCGACTTGGGCAAATGCGTTGAAACCGAACTTTGACGCGTCGGCAACGACGATGGTACGGCGGGCGGAAGTGATCATGCGCGCCATCATGGGGGCTTCTTCCAGGAGAGTGGTGGAAAGACCGCCGGTCGCAGTCAAGCCAGTGATCCCAAGCACGGCGGTATCGACGCTGACATTTCCCGAGGCAAATCCGACCGCGCCAACCGTTGAACCTAAGTTCCGATTAAATTCGCCGCCTAGAACATAAACGCTTTCTACGGCTTCAGGGGGTAGGACCGACAGCATGGTCACGTTATTCGTAACAATCGTAAGATTCCGACGGGGGCTGAGTCCCGCGGCGAAGGCGAAGGTGGTTGAGCCGCCGTTAATAATGAGCGTTTCGCCATCGGAAATGAGTTGAGCTGCTGCCCGGCCAATCAGGGTTTTCGCATCGGCGTTAGCGTTGGCTCGGGTCAAAAACGGAGTTTCACGATGAACCAGCAATGTCGCCGAAACCGCGCCTCCGTGGGTACGTAACAGCAATTTGCGCCGCTCAAGCTCTTGGAGATCGCGCCGGATCGTGTCATCGGAAACCGCGAAATGCCGGGCTAATTCTTCGACGCTAACCTGGCCCTTGGCCTCGACCAACTGCAGCTCTTGATGGCGCCGGGCAAGCGTTGGGTTCTGATCTTTGCTCATCAGCGTTGGTTAGAACCAACCGGGCTAACGTACGCTTGTTGGCCACGGTAAGCGATTCTTATTGAAGGTACTCATAAGGAATTTGCGTTAAGCACGCAAGATTTCTCGATATCTATTGCGTTAAGTCCGCATTATGCCTATATACATGCGTCCTTTCCTACTGTATTTGCGCTAAAACGGAAACATTGACCCATGTACGTCACAAAGCCTCGTCTATTCTTCGATTTCGCCCTTAAAAAGCGATTCGCCTTACCCTCATTCAACGTTTGCAACTTGGAAACGGCGCGCGCCGTGATCGAGGCCGCCGAGACTGAAGATGCGCCGGTAATCCTCCAGACTTATTTCGGGGATCTCTACTACGGCGGTTTTGACGTTTTACCGCAATTGCTGCGACATCTGGCGGAGCAAGCCAGAGTTCCGGTGCTGGTGCATCAAGATCATCCGGACCGTGACCAAATGATCCTGCGAACCCTGCGCAGCGGTTACTACTCGGTGATGTATGACGGCGGCCATTTGCCGTTGGAAGAGAATATCAGTGGGGCAGCCTACATTGCGGAAATCGCGCACGGAATGGGTGCGGTGGTCGAAGCGGAACTCGGTCAGTTTGGCGGGGAAGGTCAAGGCGGCCGGGTGGAGATGGCCTCGCCCGACGAAGCCAAACGAATGGTTGAAGAGACTGGGATCGATACGTTGGCGGTAGCGGTGGGATCGGTCCACGGCCAAAGCAGCCGGTTGGATCTTAGGCTCCTGGAGGAAATCGCGGAGGTAACGCCCGCGCCATTGGTATTACATGGCGGCAGCGGGATCCATCCGGATGATGTTCGCAAAGCCACTTCGCTGAACGTGGTCAAAGTCAATATTGGTGCGGATATCGTCAGGGCGTGGATGAAAGGGCTGCAAGAAGGCGCGCTGTTAGAGAACGGACATGAGCCGCCTCACCACGTTGCGATGAAGTACGCCGGCGCTAAGGTCACTGAAGTTGCGCGAGCTAAGCTGTCTCTGATGGGTGGTTCGCATCAAGCGAAGCCAATGCAGCGAAAGCTCGAAGAAGCTATTGCCGACCTGCAGCCGAGCCAGGCAGTGGTCTTACCTGTCTAGGTTTAAAGCGGCTGAAACCGGCCATCAACTAACAGCCTCTCCGGCAAACTAACCGGCAAATAAAAACTAACATAAGTCGGGGATGAGCAGCAGCTCATCCCTACCAAGTAACCCCCCATGAGCTACACGTCGACCGCGGTCCTGCAAGATCGGGTTGCCATTATTACCGGAGGCGCGGGCGGGATCGGTCTGGAGACCGCCAAAGCCATGCAACAGCATGGGGCCAGTGTGGTGATCTCCGATATCAATAGTGCGCGGGGTGAAACCGTAGCCAAAGAGCTCGGGATTAAATTTTTCCCGGGTGATCTGACCCGTTCAGCCCATGTGGCTAACCTCGCGAATTATGTTTTGGAGCAGCACGGCCGGATCGACATCGCTTTCAACAATGCCGGTATTGCCCACTCGGTGCCGGCCGAAGAATGCACGGACGAACAATGGCTTAAGGTGGTTAACATCAACTTGAACGCGGTGTTTTACTGTTGCCGGGAGTTCGGCAAAGCGATGCTGGCTCAGGGAAGAGGCAGCATCATTAATACCGCCTCTATGTCGGGGCTGATCTCGAATAATCCTCAGCCGCAGTGCGCCTATAACGCGGCCAAGGCCGGTGTCATTATGTTAACCAAATCGTTGGCCGGCGAATGGGCCAAGCGAGGAGTGCGCGTCAATAGCATTTCGCCTGGCTACATCAATACGCCGATGACACCCAGGGACCAGATCCGCCCGGATTGGTACGAACTTTGGATGAAGTTCTCGCCGATGGAGCGGATCGGTGAACCTCACGAAATCGCACCGGCCGTGGTTTTTCTGGCCTCAGATGCGAGCAGCTTTTTTACCGGCAGCAACCTGGTAGTCGATGGCGGCTACACCTGCTGGTAGCGCTGCGCGAATAGCAGATAGCAAATTAACTACCGCGGCGACCGACCTTCTAACTAGCAACCGGCAACTAGCAACTCGTAACTGCAATTTCTACCCCAAAACCTAAAACGTAAAACCTACAACCTATAACCTAAAACCCACAACCCACAGTCCCGTTCTCCCTATGAAGCCACGCCTTCTAACTCTTGCCTTCTCGCTCTTGTTTGGAGCGATTGTTGTTCAGGCACAACAGACCTCCGTTACTATCGCAGCGGTTAATAACCCTGATATGCTCGAGCTGAAGAAACTCTCGGCCAAGTTTCTTGAGCAAAATCCGAATATTAGTCTCAACTGGGTCATTGTTGAGGAAAACATACTCCGGCAGCGAGTCACCACCGATGTTTCGACTGGGAGCGGCCAGTTCGATCTGGTGTTTCTCGGTCTGTACGAGGCGCCCATCTTTGCCAAACGCGGTTGGCTGCAACCTATCGGCGAGTTACCTGCCGACTATGATCTCGAAGATGTCTTCAAATCACTCAGAGACGGCCTCTCCTACGACGGAAAATTGGTGGCCTTGCCATTCTATGGCGAGAGCTCTTTTCTGATGTATCGGAAAGATCTTTTTGAGCAAAAGGGGCTGAAAATGCCCGAGCAACCGACCTATGACGACATTGCTAAATTTGCCGCGGCTTTGAATGAAAAGGATCACGGGTTCTACGGCTTGGCCTTGCGGGGTCAGCCGGGCTGGGGGGAAAACATGGCGACGGTGGATACCATGGCAAATAGCTTTGGCGCCAGCTGGTTCGATATGGAATGGCGTCCCACGCTGGATACGCCCGCCTGGAAGAATGCCTTATCGACCTACGTTGACCTGGTGAAAAAGTATGGGCCGCCGGGGGTGACTGCCAACGGCTTCAATGAAAATCTGACCCTGTTCAGCAGCGGCAAAGCCGCAATGTGGATCGATGCCACGGTAGCGGGCGGTATCCTGGAGAATCCAAAAAATTCGCAAGTAGTGGGCAAAGTCGGTTATGCACCGGCGCCGATTGCGGTTACCCCGAACGGCTCCCATTGGCTTTGGTCCTGGGCTTTTGCCATTCCATCAAAAGCGAAGAACGCGGAAGGCGCCAAGAAATTTGCCGCCTGGGCAACCTCCAAGGAATATATTCAGTTAGTGGCCAACGATCTCGGCTGGGCCTCAGTACCGCCCGGCACACGGAAATCGACCTACGAGAACCCTGAGTACCAAAAGAAAGCACCGTTTGCTGCGGCCACGCTAAAGGCGATGCAAACGGCCGATCCGACGAACCCCTGCGTTCAGAAAGTGCCTTATACCGGGATCACCTTTGTCGGCATTCCTGAGTTTCAATCCTTAGGCACCACCGTCGGTCAAAACGTCGCCGGTCTTGTAACCGGCAAAACCTCGCTGGAACAGACCTTGAAGCTGAATCAAAACGAAGCCGAAAGGACCATGAAACAAGCAGGGTACCTCAAATAGTGAGAGGTGAGACGTGAGACCTGAGAAGCCAGGGCGACCTCATCACGACTTCTCGTTCCTCGTTGTCGCAAGATCGAACGAGGTGCGCATCAAGCCGATGGCGTGGTCGATATCGGCCTCGGACTTGAGGAAGAAACTGATCCAGCCGCTGTCTGGCAAAATATGATGCGGCTCAGCTTGGCCGGTGCTGACAAGCTCGTCGCGGACGGGCTTGGGAAATGGGATATCGATCAGGCGGTCGCCATGAATGTGTCCTAGCTCTCGTTTCCCTAACATAAATGCAGTTCCTCCAAACCGGTGAGGAGCTAGGGTAATTTCTCCCCAGGAGGTTACGGCTTCGGTGATTCGTTTTTTAGCGTGTCTAATGGGCATGGCGTGGGGTGGTGGATCGTTTGTGGGTCGGGACAGTTGTCAGGGGTGGTACAGATGGGACTTATATGACTCATGGGACTGATGAGACTCACGGGTTGCGTTCATCGTTCGCAGTTCACTCTCTGGTTTCCCGGTTAACGGTTGGGCCGTTTGCGGATTCCCGCAAACAACTGCGAACAGTGAACCGTGAACTCTGAACGGCGAACCCTAGTTCGCTAGTCCGACGATTTTCTGAATCGAGGCATGGTTTTCGCCGGCTTTGATCATGAAATCGGCGACATCGGCGCGAGCGATATTGAAACCGAAGGGTGGGAGGTGGCCGATTGTTGTCCGGTACTTTCCGGTGGCCGGTTTGTTGGTCAACTGAGGCGGGCGTACCAAGGTCCAATCGAGGCCGCTCTTGGCGACGATGCTTTCCATTTCGCCGGCGTCGCGGAGGACTACGGGGAAGAACAGGCGGCCGAAAAGGTAGGCTGGCGGGAAAATCGCATCCTTGAAGAGGAAAGCAGTCGATTCGATCACCACACGCCTCACACCGGCCTTTTGCATTCCGCGGGTTAATGCGACGGCAAAACGTTGGAGCAGGTCGGCATCCGCTTTGGATATGGGAAGACGTGGACCGAAAGCAGATAGGACCGCCTCTTGTCCCGTCAAAGCCCCGGCGAGCTCCGCGGGGTCTAACAGATTTCCGCGAACCACGGTGATACGGTCTCCGAACGTTTCAAGTGGACCTGTGTTTCGAACAAAAGCTGTGACTGTGTGGCCGCGTTCAACCGCCTGGGTGACGACTTGCAGGCCAGTGGCGCCAGTCGCGCCGAGTATCAATAGTTTCATCAGAAGGGTAGACCGGCGGACTGTGGGTTTTGTGACAGTGAATTTTCCGCTAGGGCGCCTCGTCCTCCGGCAATGGAAGTAAGCGGTAAGTAGTAAGCCGTAAGCAGTTCGGATTCGCCAGCCCGTTCGGATTGCTGACACGTTGCTCACTGCTCACTGCTCACTGCTCACTGCTTACTTCTTACCGCTTAGTGCTTACTCTTGTCGCTAGCTCGAAGCCGCGTTCTGTCCTGAGTCCTCCTGTAGCCGCGGTAGGTGTGTCAATTTGTCTGGGTTGGTAACCACGAAGACGTCTTTGATTCGGCCTTTTCTGACGTTCACGGAAACCACTGAGAATGGTTTTCCGTGCAGATAGCCGATCACGGCACGTTTTCCATTGATATATGAAACATGACCGACCACCTCTTTTGGCAGCTGCTTCTCCATGCTTCGCAGAATGCCGCGAGCGACCTTTTCAGCGCCCTTGATCTGCGCGGCTAGAGCAATGGCTTTGCCGCCGCCATCGGAGTGGAGGACAACATCCCGAGCTAGTAAGGCGAGCAGGCCCTCCATGTCGCCGGTGCGGGTCGCTTGTAGAAATCGGTCCAGCAGATCAGTGTTATCTTGAGTGGAAGCTTTCAATCGCCGGCTGACATCGCCCACGTGTTGCCGAGCCCGGCGCAACACTTGCCGACAATTGGCTTCGCTCTGACCCAGAATTTCCGCGATTTCGGTATGTTTGTAGTTAAATACCTCATGGAGAAGGAAAACCGCGCGCTCAATTGGTGTTAGTCGCTCCAATAATATCAGAAAAGCCATCGACAGCGATTCGTCGATTTTCAGCGCCTTGAGCGGGTCGCTGTTTGGATCTGTCAACAGCGGTTCCGGTAACCATTCGCCGATATATTCTTCGCGTTGAACCCGCGCAGATTGCAGATGGTTCATGCAGAGACGGCTAATGATCGTCACCAGGAAGGCTCGCGGGGATCGGATATCTTGGTCTCCGGATTGGTGCCACCGTATAAAGGTCTCCTGCAGCATGTCTTCTGCATCCGCAATCGTTCCTAGCATGCGATAAGCGATGGAGAAAAGGAGCCCGCGGTACTGATCGAAAGTAGCTAACCGGATCGCATCCTCAGCAGCAGTCGCTTGCGCTTTTTGGTCATGCCTCGAGTGGTTGTTGTTCATGGGGCGGGGCGAAGCGGTCAGCGCTTCACGAATAGCAAATAGCAGATAGCAAATAGCAAATTGAGGAATCCAAGGAGTTCAAGGCGTTAGCCGGTGTTAATACTGAAGACCGGATTGGGGAGCGTTTCGTGACAAAGGGGCACGGGAGCGGTGAAAGGTGAAAAGTGAAAGGTGAAACGAGGCGTGACCACGCCTGGTGGGTCGGACAGCTTCAGCCGCGAAGCGGCGGTTCAATATAGCCTAGGGCGGAGCCCTAGTAGCGATCCCCCAGAACGCAAAGCACCGAAGGTTGCGTCTAAACTCTCGACGTGTCCTCTCGCATGCCACCGAATGCCAAGCGATTTTTCTGTAAGCTATTAGAGCCCAAATCGAGTAAGATTCTCGCACCGCGGAGGAACCATGCCGTCGATGGTTTTCATCAGCCATTCAAGTAAAGATCGGCCGACCGCGGACGCGATTTGTGCCCATCTCGAGTCCGCTGGGATCAAATGTTGGATCGCTCCTCGTGATATCGAACCGGGAACCAGTTGGACCCAAGGAATCATGCAAGGTCTTGAGGCCTGCCGAGTGCTCGTCCTGGTCTTCTCGGAGCAGGCGAATGATTCCGATCATGTTCAGAGTGAAGTGGCGAAAGCTTTCTCCTCCGGGCTCGCCGTCATCCCTTTCCGGATCAAAGAGGTTTTCCCAAACCAAGGTCTAAGTTACTTCCTAGACACCGTTCAGTGGCTCGACGCAAGCACTCCGCCTTTGCAGAGGCACCTCGGCACGCTATCTGAGCAGGTAAAAAAACTTCTGGTTGGTGAGACAATTCGCACGCCGTCAAAAAGAGTCGGACCAGGAAAAATTTCGGTAGCAAGATTGCCCGTTACAGGAAGCGATGTTTTTGGTCGAGAAGAGGATATCGCCTTCTTGAATGATGCGTGGGCAAACCAGAATGTAAATGTCGTTAGCATCGTTGCCTGGGCTGGGGTCGGGAAGTCTACGCTGGTCAATCATTGGCTCCGGGGTATAGCTGCTGACAATTATCGTTCTGCGGAGCTGGTTTTTGGTTGGTCCTTCTACAGACAGGGCACACGGGCGGATACTTCGTCTGCAGATGAGTTCCTTGACGTGGCTCTCAGTTGGTTTGGAGACTCAGACCCACGGGTTGGAACAGCGTGGGAGAAGGGCGAAAGATTGGCAAAGCTCGTCGCGCATCGTCGAACCTTATTGATTCTGGACGGTCTGGAGCCGCTCCAAAATCCGCCTGGTCCACAAGAAGGGCGGCTGCGCGAGCCGTCCCTCCAGGCGCTTTTGCGTGAGCTTGCTGCTTTCAATGCGGGGCTCTGCGTAATCACTACGCGGACACCGGTCGCCGATATTGCAGATCACGAGCGTGCTTCGGCGCTTCGACGTGACTTGGACCAACTATCCAGCGACGCCGGCACGAAGCTGCTCCAATCGCTGGGCGTAAAGGGCGATGAGGCGGAGCTGCGAAGAGCCAGCGAGGAATTCCACGGGCATTGTTTGGGGCTAACGCTGCTGGGCAGCTATCTGAGCGATGCGTACAATGGTGACATTCGTTGCCGGAGCGAGGTGTTAGGACATCTTGCTCATGACGTACGACAGGGAGTCCATGCCCGAAAAGTGATGGACTCTTACCAGACCTGGTTTGGTGAAGGTCCTGAGCTGGCGGTTCTGCGCATGTTAGGTCTATTTGATCGTCCAGCTGAGGAAAAGGCGATTGCAGCGCTTCTAAAGCCGCCTTCGATTCCGGGCCTTACAGAGTCATTAACGAATTTGAGCCCGACAGAATGGCGGACGATTCTAGCCAGACTAAGAAGAGCACGACTTCTGGCTGGGGAAGATCCGCACAATACGGGCTATCTCGACACGCATCCCTTGGTTCGTGAGTACTACGGCGAACAGCTTCGCAGGCAGCAACCGGAGGCCTGGAAGGAATGTAATTGGCGGCTTTATCATTACTACCGAATGCTTGCGCCCCAGCTGCCGAATAGTTTCAGGGAGATGGAGCCACTTTTCTCAGCCGTTATCTGCGGCTGCAATGCTAGGCTGTTTCGAGAGGTTTTGCATGAGGTTTACATTCCCCGGATTCAGCAAGGCAATACCTGCTTTACAGCCAACGTTCTTGGAGCAACAGGGCCATTGCTCTCCGCTTTAGTACATTTCTTCGAACACGGGCGCTGGGGATCGCTGGTCGAAACGGCCATCGAGGGGCAGAGCCTCACCGCGGAAGATAAACTCTTCATCCTCATGCAGGCGGGGCTATATCTAACGGCCACGCTAGGGATGGGAGCACCCGAGGCCGAAATCTGTTACCAGCGCGCTGAGCCCTTGTGTCATTCGCTGACTGAGCCCCGGCTCCTGTCTGTGGCAATGACCGGTGAGTTTCGCTATACACTGATGAGGGACAAGCTGTCGCGCGCTATTCAGATTGCCGAACGCCTTTACTCGCTCGCCCAAGAGCACAATGAGTCTGCGCTGCTCATAGGAGGCTGCCACGCTTTGGCATGCACGCTGTTCTTTTTGGGCGAGTTCGAGTCTGCGAGACAATACGCGAGGCGAGGTGTTCAGATCTGGCGCTTGGGCGGCGTCCAGTCTTATGCGGAAGACTACCTTAAGCCGGTCGTCAACTGTCTTATTTATGGGGCCATGTCCGAATGGCATTTCGGAGCGATTGCCTCTTGCCACGCGCTGATGGACGAAGCGATCTCAATAGCAAAGGAGCTAAAGGATATGAACTCATTAGCCCTGGCGCTATCTTGGGCAGCGGTTCTAGCCTACTTCGAGCGTGATCCCGCCGAAGTAGACCGTTTCGCCTCGAAACTGATTGAACTCTGCACGCGTCACAATTTTCTGTATTGGCTAGCGAACGGACAGATCTACCGCGGTTGGGCGCGCAGCGCTTGCGGTGATACGGCCACAGGTATTTCATGGATCGAGCAGGGAATCGCAGATCACAGAGCAACCGGTACGGTGCTGGCCCTGCCAGGTCATCTCGCACGAAAGGCTGAAGCCTCATATCTAGCGGATCGTACCCCTGAAGCTCTTGAGGCAATCAACGAGGCGGAAGCAATTGCTCAATGATTTGAAAACCGCTATTGGTGTGCCGAACTGCACCGGCTGCGCGGTGTGTTTCTCGCGGCTATGGGTGCGGACGAGACCCAGATTGAGGCTTCATTTTGGGAAGCCATCAGAATCGCCAAAGAGCAGAAGTCGGTTTCGCTAGAGAAACGCGCAGGAGAAAGCTACGCGGAGTATCGTCACCAAAAAGCGAGCGGGTCAGGAGGACATGGATTCCGACTACCTCTTTCCTAGCTTCTTGCAGCGCCCCTCCCTTTGTTCAAGAACGATTACGAGTTGCTGCGGTCCCGCTTCCCCCGGCCCCACTCGATTTTTCGTATATCGTGACACCAAGACGATGCCAAAACGTGCCTAGCATCGATCAGTGAGGGCCAATTCTTTCGGGTTCTGATATTCGCGGAGCCGCTCTTCCGCCACTCGGGCCTTAACAATCAATTGTACAGACGGTACCATCTGTACGTTTGCCGTTTTCTGCTGTGATGACCTAGGTGCGACTTGTATAAGAATCACCCTCAGGTCCTACTGAGTTCGCGCACATAGAATGAATCGTCCACTGGTGCGCCGCAGCGCTGTCATATGAATTGAAAAACTCCCTCCCTAACGCATATGAAACCAAATAGAGAAAAAATAGAAGCCGAAGAGCTGGTAAAGGAAAGACCGCCTCTTACCAAGTGGGAGCTAACTCCAAAAGAAAAGGAGGATTTTGATAGGGTTATGCGGCTCATATTTGATGCAGCTAGCATTCTCCGTTACGATCTAGAATTAGGAGAAGATGCTATCGGGAAAACTCTTAAAGAGTTAGCCGATTGGGCAACAAATTGACTAAGCAACCGAGGGAGCATGGGAGACTCCCTCACCATTATTATCGAGATAAGGAAAGTGGGATTCTGTAAGTCCTTATAGACCAGGCACACCTATGTTTCGCCAACTGATATCGATTTAACTAAGGCGAATACGAACAATGATTGCCGCCTCTTTGCGGATTTAACAACACATTTGGGAAGGTCTATGGGATCGGCTAAAGAAATTCACAAAGTGCCCGATTGACGGTCTCGGGCTGCTCGAGAGGCGCGAGATGACCACAATGCCGAATGATCTGAAGCTGGGAGTTGCGAGTTAGGCTAGCGCTTCATGCGGTCGGGCCAGTTTTCGTCTACCTAAGTCAAGCCACATGTGGTCCTGAGCAATTCTACCCAGGAGTGAACCACACGATTCAGGTCGACTTTCTCAGGGCAAGTGCTACTAGATCACTAACTAATTTTAGGTGGTTTGGGCCTAGGCTGGGCTCGAGGTGGAGAGATCAGGCAGGGAGGCGAAGCGAATCTTCCTTTGCGACTGATGAGAACGATCAGGGTATTTGTTTCTTCCCCGGGCGACGTTCTGAAGGAACGCAAACTGGCTGACAATCTGATCCGCTCGATTGCGGCCGAACTCGGCATCTCTGTCAGCGTCATCTATTCGAATCTGTTCCGAAACGACAAGGCAGCCCAACCTGTGGGCGGCGATGACGGTACGCTGGTTCTATGCCCCTATTTCTGGGAGTACCAGCGGTTCAGCCCCGATAAGCCCTACCAGGAACAGATCCCAAATACGGCTGAATTTGATCTGGTGATGTGCATTCTCTGGTCGCGGCTGGGCACGGAACTCGCACCCGAGTTTACATTGCCCGACGGTTCAAGACCAAAGTCCGGCACTGAGTACGAAATCGCCTGGGCATTGCACCAGTCCAAGAAAACGCATGGAATACCAGCACTTCACATTTATCGGAATCGAACGGTGCCAAATTTTCCGTTGGAGCCTGAGGATCAATACCAGGAATTAGTGAGCCAATGGAAATCGCTGAAGAACTTTTTCGCTCGTTGGGAGAAGGACAGCGAAGGTCATTTTGTCGGTGCATTCAATAATTACACGACGTTGGACGAGTTCGAGTATTTGTTCCGAGTCCATTTCCGCGATTACCTGGTCAATCGGCTCGATTCGGAGACTACTCAGCGAGCTCTGATCCGAAAGACCAAAAGATGGGAAGATAACCCCTTCCGGGGATTGGAAGTTTTCGAGTTCGAACACGCAGTGATTTTTTACGGACGCACCAAAGCCATCGGAGAACTGTTGGATCTCATTGTGCAACTTGCTAACAGTGGAACCGTTTTTGTGTTAGTGCTGGGAGCAAGCGGTTCAGGCAAAAGCTCGCTGGCTCGTGCTGGTGTCCTCCCTCTTTTGACGGAGCCGGGCACAGTCGAAGGGATCGGGGTCTGGCGGAGGGCCGTGACTAAACCGGCCGCTGCGGGAGCAGCAGCCGATCCTTTCGACGCCTTAGCGGCAGCGCTGATAGCGCCTGCAGCTTTACCGGAACTGGCAGATCAGGAGTCTACCAACCCGATCAACGATCTCGCCCGCGAGCTGCGAGAAAACCCGGCCGCTGTAGCGCTCCGGGTAAAAGACGCGCTGCGTACCGTGGCGCTCCTTTGGAAAAACAACTGCGAGCAGACGTTGCGCAGCAGGGAGGTGGAAATGCGGGTGGCCGGCCGAGCCGATGACGCGGAATTAGCCCATCGACAGCGGGAGCAACTGACCGAGCCAAGGGCCCGCCTGGCGCTGGTCGTTGACCAGATCGAAGAACTCTTCACAACCGGGTTTTCTGCAGAACTTCAACAGAGATTTGTGGCTGCAATCACCGGCTTGGCGCGTGGAGGTCGAGTCTATATCATTGCTACTTTGCGCAGTGATTTTTATGCGCGGTACCAGGACTTTCCAGAGCTCGTTGAGCTTGCTAAACATGGCCGGTTCGATCTACGACCGCCCAGCACCACCGAGATCGGGAACATGATTCGGCTACCGGCTGAAGCAGCCGGTCTGCATTTCGAGCAGGACCGGGAGACGGGTCAACGCCTGGATCAAGCGCTGCGTGATGCTGCCTCTGCCACGCCGGAATCGTTGCCGTTGCTCGAGCATGTTTTGTCGTTACTCTACGACCAGCAGAGCAGCCGGGGTGATGACTTGCTGCGGTGGTCGGACTATTGCGAACTCGGGGAATTGAAAGGCGCGCTCGCCAAACACGCGGAAGCGGTATTCGGCACTTTGGGACCCGATGCACAGAGAGCCTTTCCCCTGGTGATGGGGCATCTGGTCACGTTGGGCCAAGGCGAAGAGGAAGTGCCCAACCGGCGGACGGTTCCTTACCGCGACTTGATAGCCACAGGGGAAACCGGCCGGGATTCGAAAGCCGGGGCGAAAGGCTTTGTTGATCTATTCATTGAGAAGCGGTTGTTGGTCGCGGGCACCGATCCGCAAGGAGAGGTCACGGTGAGCGTCGCGCACGAGGCGCTGCTTCGAGAATGGCAGCGCGTCAGAGAGTGGCTGAGAGAAAACCGCGAGTTTCTGCGGATGCGGGACCGGCTGGATTCGAGCCTAAAGCTCTGGCTGAGCCGCGGAAAACACACGGATGATCTGCTCGAACCGGGACTTCACCTGGCCGAAGGTGAAAAGCTGCTCAAAGACTTTGGACCGTCGCTGAGCCGTGAACAGACGGATTACATC
>JAFAHI010000459.1 GCA_019237325.1 Verrucomicrobiota bacterium
ATCCATTGGGCCGACGGTTTTTTGTCGCCGTTCACAGAAGCTGCGCTAGCCGAGCGCCAGATCTCTGTCAGCCACACTGGTTCAGGTCGGATCCAGCTCACAGAGAACGACTTAGAATCTGCCGACCTTCGAATCGCCTTGGATCGCGCAGAGCACCTTGATATGATGGAACAACAATTCCCGAACTGGACCCAACGGGTTGAATACTGGGACGTTCCAGATATGCCAGCGGCTCTGCCCGAAACAGCTTTGCCGTCTATCGAAAGCCAGATTTTTCACCTCTTGGATCGCCTAGCCAATGAGCTTTGAATTTAATCTCCCCGGTATTCAAAAGATTGGTAGCGGTAAGGTAAGAGAGATTTTCGACGCCGGAGACCATGCGGTCATCGTTTCCACCGATCGCATCTCCGCCTTCGATTGCATTCTACCGGAACCGATCCCGGGAAAAGGTATCGTCCTGAACCAGCTCTCAGCCTACTGGTTCCAGAAGTTTTCGAATACCGCCAACCACTTCGTATCAACCGCCGTGGAGGAGTTCCCGAAAGAATTTCAAAGCTACTCAGGAGAACTGGCCGGCCGTTCCATGCTGGTCCGAAAAGCGCGCCCATTGCCCGTGGAATGTGTCGTTCGCGGGTACTTGGCTGGATCCGCATGGAAAGAATATAAAGCATCCGGACAAGTGAACGGACAAGCTCTGCCAGCCGGTTTGCGACTCGCCTCTCGCCTCCCCGAAGTCTTGTTCACTCCCTCAACTAAGGCACACACCGGTCACGACGAACCCATTTCCTGGAGCCAATTTGCTGAGTTAGTAGGTCCTCGATTGGCCCCGCAAATTCGCGACATCAGTCTTTCTCTGTTCACCGAGGGTAGCGACTTTGCCTACGGCCGCGGTATCATCGTCGCCGACACCAAGTTCGAGTTTGGAACCATAGGGGACCAATTGGTCCTCATCGATGAATGCCTGACACCGGATTCATCCCGGTTCTGGCCTGTTGCCGGTTACGAGGAAGGAACTAATCCGCCAAGCTTTGACAAACAATTCGTGCGCGACTATCTGGAGTCTGTCGACTGGAATAAACAACCGCCCGCCCCGCATTTACCTGCTGAGGTAGTAGAGAAAACTGCTCAAAAATACCAGGACGCCTTGGTAAGATTGACGGGTTATCGGTTGGCCTCTCGTTAGTAACCGTAACCACTGTTTTATCGTTTAATCATGATCGACCTGGAAAAACATTTGCCAAAAAAGTGCGGATTCGACCCTAAGAAAATTGTGGTTACCCCGGGGCAGCCCATTGCTTTGGCGAAAGATTTCGAGACCGATTACACCGGCACCTACAAAGCCAAGAAAGACGCGGAAGCCGATCTGGCGACCAATGTGCAACGTCTCGCTGACCAGCAGGATCTCTTATATGCGAGTGACACCTACTCGGTATTGATCCTGTTTCAGGCGCTCGATGCCGCCGGCAAAGACGGCACCATTAAACACGTCATGTCCGGCGTTAATCCGCAAGGCTGTCAGGTGCAGAGTTTCAAGGTGCCATCCACCGAAGAGCTCGACCATGACTATTTGTGGAGAACGACCCGCAGTCTGCCGCGTCGCGGCCAGATCGGTATTTTCAACCGTTCGTATTATGAGGAAGTCTTAGTGACTCGGATCCATCCCGAGATTATCGGGCACGAGCACTTGCCGCCAAAACTCGACAAAAAGAATATCTGGAAACAACGTTTCGAGGATATCAATAACTTCGAGCGTTACCTGACCAATAATGGAACGGTGATCCTGAAGTTCTTCCTGAATGTTTCCAAGGCCGAACAAAAGAAACGCTTTCTCAAGCGGATAGAAGAAAAAGAGAAGAACTGGAAATTTTCTGCATCCGACATTCGCGAGCGTCAGTTCTGGTCTCAATACATCAACGCGTACGAACAAGTCTTCATCCACACCAGCACTCCCTGGGCGCCTTGGTTCGTCATCCCTGCCGATCACAAATGGTTTACCCGGCTCTGTGTTTCGCAAGTGATCGTGGCAGCCCTTAAATCCCTGGATCTCCACTATCCGACAGTCCCAACGAGTAAGGCGGAAGAGCTGGAGAAAGCGAAACAGGAGCTTCTCAGCGAGAAGTAGACAGGAGGGATGGTCCAGCCGTGGCCGGATCCGACATAGCTTTTTTACTTACAATGCCTCTTTTCCTTGTGTTAGCGAAGTCGGATCCTTGCGATCCGTTGTTCTTAAATGCATTTTGAAGTTCTCTGCACTGACCTCGTATCCCGTGCCCGCCGCGGCCGCCTGAAAACTGCTCACGGGGTGATCGAAACGCCGGTATTTATGCCGGTAGGAACCCAAGGAACCGTCAAAGCGACCACTCCAACTGAGCTGTTAGAGGTAGGCGCTCAAGTGATCCTGGGAAACACCTACCACCTTTTTTTACGGCCTGGTTTGGAAGTCATTCAGCATTGCAGCGGACTCCATAAATTCATGGGCTGGGAGCGTCCGATCTTAACTGACAGCGGCGGATTTCAGGTCTTTTCGCTCTCCAAATTACGACGGATCACGGAAGAAGGAGTTCATTTCAACAGCCATATTGACGGTTCGCCCTGTTTCCTTAACCCAGAAATCTCAATGCAGGTCCAGCAGACGCTTGGTTCGGACATCGTGATGACCTTCGACGAATGCCCCCCTTATCCCTGCGAATATGAGTATGCTGCCAACAGCCTCGACCGAACCTTGCGCTGGGCGCATCGCTGTCGAGCTTGGGCCGAACTAAGACGCAACGGTGTAACCCCGCTGGTATTCGGCATCGTCCAAGGCGGGATTTATCAGGACCTCAGAGAGAAGAGCGCCCGCGGTTTGGTCGATCTGGATTTCGATGGTTATGCGATTGGCGGCGTGAGCGTTGGCGAGCCCGAGGTGGAGATGATGCGAGCTATCGACAATAGCGAACCATTTCTCCCTCAAGATAAACCTCGTTATGCCATGGGATTAGGGACTCCACCTCAGCTCGTGGAGATGGTGGCGCGAGGAGTAGACATGTTCGATTGCGTCCTACCCACCCGGCTGGCGCGCAACGGAACTGCTTTTACCGGCGCCGGCACGGTCAATCTTAAAAACGCCACCTATCGAACCGATCTTCGCCCGATCGAAGAAGGTTGCTCCTGTTCGACCTGCCGTTCATTCACTCGGTCGTACATCCGCCACCTCATCAAAGCCGAGGAAATCCTCGGCCTACGGCTCATCACCATTCATAACCTGCACTTTTATCTGAACCTGATGACCCAGATGCGGAC
>JAFAHI010000710.1 GCA_019237325.1 Verrucomicrobiota bacterium
CATCGATCAAGAAGCAGCGGGAACGATTTGGCCCCTGGTTTGAGACGCTTCAAATGCGTAACCGCTCGGCTCCCTTTGACCGCATAGAGAAACCCCGGAGGAACGGCGTCCCGCCAATCATCGACCATTTTCTCCGTAGGTAACCGGTAAAAGCTGGCATTGATTTCTACCGTTGGAAACTTGGTAGCGTAAAACTCGAGGTGCTGCTTTTTGGGGATTTCTTTAGGGTAAAAGCGTTTGGCCCAATCTTTATAAACCCATCCGCTGGTCCCGATATAAATCTTTCCGGGTTTCACGTTGCTCTTTTTGGGATTGTTCGTTGGTGAATAAGGAAAGGGATTGCTTCTTAACGCCGTCATCGCCGGGTACGGATTGCGGCAGCACCGTGGAGCGCTGCCTCGCTTGCGAGGCCGACTCGGTCGGAGCCGTGGCGCGTTGCCTCTTCCACAGCCTCGATTGGTCGAGGTTAGAGGTCGACGGGGAGCACTATTATCGATGAGTCTCCTCGTTCGTCAGGTCCTCGTCCTGAAGCCGCGGAAGGCAGCGCAGAGGTTCCGACCGTATCGGCCTCGCAAGCGAGGCAGCGCTCCACGAGGCCACTCGTTGCCGGCGTTCCCGGCGTTCCTAACGACGCCAGGTCCGAATAGGGAGGGAGTTGCGAAAGCTCTTCGGGATGTTCGAAGACCGCATTACACAATCGACGATGTCTCCCCCCATTCGGGGCTTGATTAACGATTATTGGCGTGCCGCCAACTATTTGGCTGCAGGTCAGATTTACCTGCGAAGCAATCCTCTCTTAAAGCGTCCGCTGGAACCATCCGACATAAAACCAAGGCCCGTAGGACATTGGGGAACGGTGCCTGGACTCAGTCTGATTTATGCGCACGCGAACCGGCTCATTATTGAATACGACCTCAACGCGATTTTTATCGCTGGCCCGGGTCACGGTGCTCCGGCGATTGTCGCGAATTGTTATCTAGAGGGCACCTACAGCGAGCGTTACCCCCATATTACTGAAGACGAAGAAGGCTTGAGCCGTTTTTTTCAGCAATTTTCGTTTCCTGGCGGTATCTCGAGTCATTTGGCGGCCGATATTCCAGGCTCTATCAACGAAGGCGGCGAGTTGGGGTATTCCTTGATGCATGCATACGGAGCCGTTTTTGATAATCCGGATCTCCTCGCATTCTGCGTGGTTGGTGATGGCGAAGCGGAGACAGGCGCCCTAGCGACGAGCTGGCATTCGAACAAGTTTATCAATCCCGTCCAGGACGGCGCGGTTTTGCCAATTCTCCACCTAAACGAATACAAGATCTCGGGACCCACAGTCCTCGGTCGAATGGAGACACCTCAACTCGTCGACCTCTTTCTAGGGTTTGGGTACCATCCATTCTTAATAGAAGGCGATGATCCTAGGCGCGTTCATCGGGATCTCGCGCTGGCGCTCGATATGGCGGTGGCCACTATTCTGAAGTTACAGCGAGACGCTCGGGCAAACAAAGATGTCCGAACGGCTCGATGGCCCGTGATCTTGTTAAATACGCCAAAGGGATGGACCGGCCCCAAGTCGGTTGATGGACAAAAAGTTGAAGGGAGCTTTCACGCGCATCAGGTGCCAATCGAAAATACCAGGATTGATCGTCGGCGTCTCCGGCAATTGGAAGAATGGCTTCGGCGCTACCGGCCGGATACCCTGTTTGATAATTCAGGAAGATTGAGACCCGACCTCAAACAACTGATCCCGAAAGGCGATCGGCGAATGAGCGCTAACCCGAATGCAAACGGGGGAGAACTATTAGAACCGCTGCGGTTACCACCTTTGAACGGCTATAGCGTCTCCGTGCCGCGACCAGGAGCGGTCGATACCGAATCGACGCTAATCGCTGGTCAGATGTTGCGGGATGTTTTCAGGTTGAACGCCGATCATAATAACTTTCGGATCTTTAGTCCGGACGAGACCTCATCGAATCGTCTGGAGCCTGTCTTTGAAGCTACCGATCGCATGTTAACTACCCGGGTCGCGCCAACCGATGAGCGCGTGTCAGATGGTGGCCGAATTATGGAAGTATTGAGCGAGCATTTGTGCCAAGGCTGGCTCGAAGGATACCTGTTAACTGGCAGGCACGGCATCCTTTCCAGTTATGAGGCTTTGATTCACATCGTGGACTCGATGTTTAACCAACATGCCAAGTGGCTAAAAACGTCCAAACAGGTCGAGTGGCGCAAGCCCATCGCCTCTCTCAACTATTTACTGACTTCCCATGTTTGGCGTCAGGACCACAACGGATTTAGCCATCAAGATCCGGGGTTTTTAGATCATGTTTCGAACAAGAGACCAGAGATCGTTCGAATCTATCTACCACCAGACGCGAACTCACTTCTCTGGACGACTAAGAAATGTCTGGAGAGCCGAGACCTGGTCAATGTGATTGTAGCAGGTAAAACTGCCATGCCGCAATGGTTGACCATGGCCGAAGCCGAGCGGCATTGCTCGGCCGGACTTGGTATCTGGGAATGGGCCTCTAATTCGAATGGCCAGACGCCCGATGTAGTACTAGCAGGGTGCGGTGACGTTCCGACGCTGGAAAGTCTGGCTGCAGTTCAATTGCTGCGCCGGCACTTACCCGAACTCAAGATTCGTTTCGTCAATGTGATGGATTTGTTGGCGCTCGAACATCCTAGCCAGCATCCGCACGGGATGTCCGACGAGCGGTTCGTCGAAATCTTCTCAGATGATCGACCGGTAATTTTCGCTTTTCATGGTTACCCACATTTGATCCATCGATTGGTCTACCGCCGCCCGAATCATCAGAATTTTCACGTGCACGGCTACTGCGAAGAGGGAACGACAACCACCCCTTTCGATTTGGTTGTGCTCAATGCACTTGACCGCTTTCATCTGGCGACGGCGGCTGTAACCCGATTACCCGCTCTTCAGAAGCAGGCAGTCGCGTTCAACCGCGCGATGGACGGCTATTTGCAGGAACATCATTCCTATATCCGGGCCCGAGGCGAAGATATGCCGGTTATCCGAAATTGGCGTTGGGGACCGGCAATCGATGCGAACGGAGAGCGTTCGTAGCAGATCGCCAGCTGCTTCGTT
>JAFAHI010000394.1 GCA_019237325.1 Verrucomicrobiota bacterium
TGAAGGTAGCCTGGTCCGGCCGCGGCCGGACCAGGAATGTGTCCGAGAAATGACCCGTCCCGTAGGGTACGGTCTGAGTTGGTCTACTCGCGCATTCACCGGTCAAGGTGGCAGACCTTCTCGCCAACCCAATGACACCATACTCTACGGGACGGGTCCCCTTTTTGGGCATATTCCAGCAGTAAACTGCCAAGTCGCCTTCGCGGACTACGGCGCACCCAATGGCGACTGATTTGCGAGACCAACATTTGCGATCGCGACGTAGGCCTTGCGGAGTCGGGCTACTATCATTTCGTCTCTCCGAGACAAAAACCCTTCGTGGTAACCTGTCAGCAAAATCCCCTCGGCGTACTGGGTTATCGGATTACCCCACTTCCCAGCAAGCCGGAATCGGGGTCCGAAGAAGCTCAAGCAACACAACGATTAAGACCAAGGCCAGACAAAGAATCAAAGCCCCCCACCGGCCCGAACTCAGTTTTGGAATGACTTCGCTCGGCTCCCACGGAAACATCTTCGTCGCGTACCGGCCCAGATCGATCCCGTTCGTCTCGACCGCCTCCCCGCTGGAGGACCCGAATGCCGCGTCGCATGCTGCACAGACCGGGGAGTCGGTCCGGTTCTCTTCGCCGCACACAGGACACTGGCCAGCTTTGGGCTCTGGATTCACCAGTTCTCACATTAGCCCAATCGTCGAGCCGTAGCACCTAAACGATTTCGGACAAGCCTCGACCCCAGCCGCTAAAGCGACCGTTTAGGCCATCAGGATAAGAAAATCGCCACTCCACAGGGGGAAGGGGAGGGGGCGGAGGTGGATATGGCCGCGGCGGTGGAGGTGGAGGCGGTCGAGGCGGATCGGCATTCACCGGAGCCAAAGGCGACAACCTGCGCGAAGAGTTAGATGAATTGGCTACCGTTCTGACCCCCGTCCAACTGCAGAAATTCAAAGACCTGAGTAAGCACAAGAAGAAGCCACAGCACACCGCTTCACAGGGGAATGGTAGTCAGTAAGCAGTAAGCTGTAAGCGGTCGGTGCGAGGCAGTTTCTGTACCGATTACTGCTTACTGCTCACGGCTTATTGCTTACTTGCGCTGCCGGAGGACGTGGCTCCCCATCGTACTCCATCCGCCCCTACGGCTTGCCTTCTCGCGCATCAAACCCGATGCTTACTTCATGCGAACAACCGTCACGATCGACGACGACCTCTACGTGAAGGTAAAACAGATCGCGGAAGAATCGGGCCAAACCTTTGGACAAGTTATTTCGCAACTCGCTCGAAAGGGCCTCGGCGCCGATTTGTCGCGCCGTAGCGAAGCAAAGGCGGAACCACCAAGCGAAACAGAGTCGGTCACGGTCTTTCGAATCATGATTGGTGCTGCCATCATTCCTGGGAATCGAGCAGCGGCAAGCGCTTGATTGCGAAAAGCGGCGGCTGGTACGATCTCCCCAGAAAATGCTCAAAATAAATACCAATCAACTTCCGGAAATTAGTTGGTCCTCACCAAAAGGAAAATTTGCCGGAGCCGGCAAAGAGGTCTCTGAGGCCCTCGGGCGTGACCCCTCCTCGACGGATCTGATGAAACGGCACCCGTTTGATGTGGAGATTTTGCGGATTTCGCCCGCTAAAACCCCGTACCCGTTTCACTCTCACAGTGCGCAATGGGAATTTTATCATGTGATTTCGGGCACCGGCAAAATCAGGCACCAAGATGGAACGACCGACATCGAACCGGGCGATGCTTTTCTTTTCCGCCCGGGTGAACCGCATCAACTCATAAATGACAGCGCCGAAGACCTCGTTGTCTATGTGGTCGCAGATAACCCCATCGGCGAATCAAACCATTACCCAGATAGCAATAAATGGTCGGTACGTTCCCCGGAACGGAAAATGATCCGATCCGAGAATATCGATTATTACGACGGCGAAGAATGAGCTGGAGTCTCTGCATTGCTCTGGATGTGCGAGAATAGGACAGCGATTCCTGCTATTACCCTTTGGAACGCTCGATGCCAGACTCACTCGCAATTGCTGCCTCTGACGTTATAAGTGCGGCCGAGCTGATTCGGGGAGTAGCAGTCCGGACCCCGCTGCTTGAGTTCCAACCACTCAACGAAGCCGCCGGCGGCCGTGTGTTGGTGAAGTTCGAGGGTGCCCAACATACCGGGTCGTTTAAGTTCCGAGGCGCGTATAATCGTTTAGCCCGGATTCCAAAGGCAGCGCGCGCATCCGGAGTGGTGGCTTGGTCGTCTGGCAACCATGCGCAAGGAGTCGCGGCAGCGGCCAAATTGCTTAGCATCCCGGCGACGATCGTGATGCCAGCCGATGCGCCGTCGATTAAGCTGGAGAACACACGCGCGCTGGGTGCGGAAGTCGTGCTGTACAACCGGTTAACGGAATCTCGGGAGAAAATCGCCAGGGAGTTAGCGAGCACACGCAGCACTGTTTTGGTGCCCTCCTTCGATGATCCCTTCATCATTGCGGGCCAGGGAACGATCGGGCTTGAGATAATTGATCAAGCCGGTCAGGCGCAGGCAAGAGTGACGCAAATCCTGGTTTCCTGTGGGGGCGGTGGATTGATCGCCGGCATCGCCACGGCAATCAAAGCGGCTGCATCGGACATCAATCTATACGCGGTTGAACCTGCAGGGTTCGACGATACTACGCGGTCATTGCTAACCGGCAAACGCCAGACTGTCGCACCGAACGCGACTTCGATTTGCGATGCCTTACTGACGCCTAGCCCCGGGGCACTCACCTTTCCCATCAATCAGCGCCTGTTGTCGGGCGGTTTAGTGGTTACCGATGATCAAGTTCGAGCTGCGATGCGGTTTGCATTCGCAAAAATGAAACTAGTAATTGAGCCCGGTGGCGCCGTAGCCTTGGCCGCGTTGTTGGCCGGTATCGCACCACCTGCTCCGAAGGGCGGTGACACTGTAGTGGTGATATCTGGATCGAACGTTGATCCGAATCTGTACGCCGAAATCGTTGCTGAGGTTCAAGTAGTTCGGTAGGGCGAAAACCCGACTTCGCAAGGCCTACGTCGCGGCCAAATATCCAGGCTTGGCACACACAGAGTCCAGGTCGGGTTTTCGCCCTACCGAACTTCTGAACTCCTCTCTCCTGCGCTACACTTAAGCGCATGAAGACAATCGTGGTCGGGGCAGGAATAGCCGGCGCCAGCGCGGCATTCCATCTTACGGAGATGGGCGTAGAAGTTCATATCGTCGATAGCGATGCTCCCGGTCGAGCGACGTATGCCGGGGCGGGCATCATCTGTCCCTGGCTTTCTAAGAACCACGATCAACAATATCAAACCCTCTCCTTCGCCGCTTTCAGATACTACGAACCACTGGTGACCAGGCTCAAAGCGCTCGGCCAAAGCGGGATTCAATACGACTTGGTCGGGGGGCTAGCTGTCGCCGAATCACGCGATCAACTTGGTCCAATCGTCCAACGACTAGAAAAGCATCTGGATGACGGGGTCAAAGAGGTTGGCCATGTCCGGGTCCTGGATAAGGGCGGCCCTAGAGAGTTGTTTCCGTACCTCGATTCCAGGCTGGCGGGTGTCTATCTGACTGGCGCCGCGCGTTTGTCGGGTGAATCCATCCGGACCGCTCTCCTGCATGCTGCGACTCAAGCCGGGGCCCGGAAATTGTCCGGGAAGGCGGTATTGGAGCGTTCGGGTGACTCAGTGGTGGGGATTCGCCTGAATGGCGACCTGCTCCGGGCTGACTCCATCATCGTGACAGGCGGTTCTTGGTCCGCCGATTTGTGCCGTCCTTTGGGCATTGAGCTTAATTTGGAACCGCAGCGAGGCCAAATCATTCATCTGAAGGTCGAGGAAAGCGGCACCAGCTCATGGCCCGTGATTGTCCCGGTTCTAAATGACTACTACCTGTTGGCATTCCCTGATTCTCGAGTTGTTGTCGGAGCCACCCGCGAAACCGGCTCCGGATTCGATGCCAGAGTCACCGCTGGCGGTGTTGCAGAAGTCTTACGCGAAGGATTAGCCATAGCTCCCGACTTGGCGAAAGCCACGTTGGCGGAAGTCAGGGTCGGTCTCCGGCCCATGACCAGGGATGATTTGCCTTTAATTGGCCGGCCCGCTCAACTTCAGGGTTTGATCATTGCGACAGGCATGGGCCGCTACGGGCTCACCATCGGCCCTTATGTCGGTCGGCTAGCCGCTCACCTTGCCGCTGGCCAACTCACCGAAATCGATCTCACTCCTTACAAACCTGACCGACGTGTTTAACGCCTTACAGGGAGGGATCGCAGCCTGTCCGACATAGCCTTGTGATTCCAGCCGGTTTCTCCCAGGTGTTGGCGACGTCGGATCCTCGCGATCCGTTGTTGTTCGCAGGCCGCTCGTGCTTGGCCATTCGAAGAGGGAACTACGTCTTGAGGCCTGGAACATCTTCGCGGCGCGCGAGGACGCGCGCCCTCCCATGCACTGCCGCCAGGAAGCGATCCTTCCTGCCGCCATGCAGTATGTGGTCACCAGCGAGGCAATCCGAACACCTGTCAATCCTTCGTTGCCTTCGTTCCCTTCTGTAAGAAAGTGGCTATTCTTCCGTAACGACCGTTCCATGGATCCGCAACAGGCGCTTGAGAATTACTTTGGGTTTCGCGAGTTCAGAGAACCGCAGCAAGAGATTATTTACGAGATTCTTTCCGGTCGTGATGTGTTTGTAGTCATGCCGACCGGGGGCGGCAAATCGCTTTGTTATCAGCTTCCGGCGATTCTGATGGATGGAGTGACCATCGTGGTTTCTCCTTTGGTCGCATTGATGAAAGATCAGGTGGACAGCCTGGCCTCGCGAGAAATAAGCGCCACCCTCATCAACAGCACCATCTCCGGTTCGGAACAACACGACCGAATCCGACGGATGCGCCAAGGCGAATACCGGCTCGTCTATATCGCGCCTGAAAGATTCCGCAGCCGATCGTTCTTGCAAGCACTGGGCCAGGTTACGATTTCTTTGTTCGCGGTAGACGAGGCCCACTGCATGTCCCAATGGGGCCACGATTTTCGACCCGATTATTTCCGGTTGGGCAAGGTGCTCGATGAGCTCGGGCGTCCCCAGGTCGCCGCTTTTACCGCCACCGCCACTCCCGAAGTTCGGGCCGATATCGTCGAGCGCCTCGGTTTAACTGAACCCAAGATTTTTGTGGCTGGATTTGCGCGACCGAACCTCCGGTTCGTGGTAACCGAATTGACCCGCGAGTCGCAAAAATATGAGCGCCTTCGCGAACTGATCGGCCGGCATCATACCGGCATTGTCTATTGCGCCACTCGAAAGCGGGTAGACCAAGTGGGTGACCAACTTCAATCGTGGGGTATCAGAGTGGCGCGGTATCATGGTGGCATCGATGATGATGCCAGAGAAGCGGCCCAAAATCGCTTCACCCAAAACGACTGTGATGTCGTCGTGGCCACTAATGCTTTTGGGATGGGGATTGATCGCGCCGACCTGCGGTTTGTAGCCCATTTTGAAATCCCTGGTTCTCTGGAAGCCTATTATCAAGAAGCCGGACGAGCCGGCCGCGACGGGGAGCCGGCCGAGTGCGAACTCTTGTTCAACTACGCAGATACTCGCATCCAGGAATTCTTTATCGACGGGAGCAATCCACCGATCGACCTGATCCGGCATCTTTATCTATTGCTCGGTCGCGTCGCTAACGAGGCGAGCGAAATCGTAATGCCGATGAGAGATCTTGCCGCTCGCCTCGACAGCGACAATAACGAAATGGCCATCCGATCCGCCCTGACGATTCTCGACCGGCATAGCATTATCGATCGGTACGATATCCCGGGACGACGGATACGAGGAATCAAGCTCTTACAGCGCGATCTCCGCCCCATGGAATTGCCGATCGATGTCCCGGGTCTGCAAGAAAAGGAAAAGCGGGATCGGGCAAAGCTCAAGGCGATGGTGGCCTATGCTTATGGTCGGGAATGTCGTCAAAAGACAATCCTTCGATATTTTGGGGATCCGGAGCTGAACAATTGTGGAGCCTGCGACCAATGCTCGACTAACCGTCCCGAAAAACTCCGTCCGCCCACGCAAGACGAATTGGTCGTAGTGCGTAAAGCGTTGAGCTGTGTCGCTCGGATGTCGTTTCGTACGGAGGAAGGATTCGTGCCACGCTTTGGTCGTAACCGGGTAATCCAGGTTCTTCTCGGCAGCAAAGCTAAAGAAATCGTCGACAACCGGCTCGATGAGCTCACGACCTATGGTTTACTCCAGACCAAGTCATCTAATTACCTGTACGAGCTGTTTCGGGAGCTCGAAGAGGCGAAGCTGATTTACTCCACGGGCGGCCAATACCCGATGCTCGGATTAACTGAGCTGGGAGTTGGCGTGATGCAAAATCGAGAATCATTTAGCCTGGTATGGCCGGAAGAACCGAGAAAGCGCGCTGCGGCCAAAACAGACGAGATTTTGGACGTCGAAGCTCCGTTCGACAGCGCTTTATTCGAAGCCCTGCGTCAGACTAGAGCTGTTCTCGCTGAACAAGAGGGCGGAGTACCGCATTATATCATTTTTTCGAATGAAACACTGAAAGCGTTCGCTCGCATCCGGCCCCAATCGGTCGAAGCTGCGAGGAGGATACGCGGGGTCGGCGAATTGAAAGCGGCAAAGTTCGTCCCTGCTTTTCTAACTACGATTAAGGAGTTTGAAGAGCAGTCCGGAACGATAGCCCAGAGGGATTAAAACCGAGGCGGAGGGGACGCCAGCCAGCAGTTCGGTTTGGTGGAGGGTTAGTTATCCAGAAGGGATAGACGCGCCTCCGGCTCGTTCTCGGCGCTCCCGCGCTCTCACGACGTTCCCGGCATTCGTTCCTTATTGTGCCGCCTCGAACAAGAACCAGGTTCGCCTCTCCGTCTCATCGATCCAATTCTCGATCAAGCTGGCGGTGGCGACGTCGTTGTGTTGATCACAAATCTCGTGCGTAGCGCGCAAAAATTTCACCAGTTGTTGGTTATCTTCTGCCAGCTCAGACAACATCTCTTTTGGACCGACAAAATCGGCATTGTTATCCTGCAACCTTTGATGTTCCGAAATATCGGTAATCGATCGCAATGTGGTCCCACCGATTTTACGAGCACGCTCGGCGATGTCGTCAGTCATAGCGAAAATCTGTTCGCCGTGTTCGTCCAATAACAAGTGATAGTCACGGAAATGCGGCCCGCTCATGTGCCAATGGAAATTCTTGGTCTTAACATAGAGCGCAAAGACGTCGGCCAGTAGATGGCGGAGAGAACTTGAGATCTCATTTACTCCGTCACGAGCAAGATCGGTGGGGGTTCTTAGCGCAGCGACAGTGTTATCGGCCAATTGAGTCGAACTACTTTTGGTCATTATATTTCCTCCTACACTGAGAAACTGGACGTGCCCGCGCACCGTAGCAACCAACGTTTTCAACAATTACACGCCGTGGAGCGTTGCCTTCTCGCGGCCGCGGGACGAGGCCGATGCGGTCGGCTCTGCCGACTGCACCGGTTTTGAGCCGTTCCTTGGGTGTGTTTGCACGTCGCGTTTATTGTACAAATAACACGGTTCGTTCGGCAGGGATTTCCGAGGATGTCACGTTCTGGGTCGCGGCTCAAAACCGGCGCGAGCGAATCGAAGGTATAAAAAAGTTCCTGCGCGCGCCGAGTTTTTCGCCCTACCGGTCTTCTCAACCCCCTTGAAATCCTCGAACTCCTGCCTTTTGCTACGCCTTAGTAGGAGAGCAGTAACATATGGACATATCTCGAAGAGGATTCATTAAGGGCGCATCCAGCGCACTCGCGTTCGGTCTAGGGAGTGGATCAATCTTGCCTTTGGCTGCCGCGACCCAAGAGACTTCTAAACTAGTAAACAGCCAGCCAGAGGAACGGCGCCGCGGCGATATGATATTCCGGCGTCTCGGCGAGACCGAAGAATGGGTTTCTGTGATTGGTCTCGGTGGTTATCACATCGGTAAACAGCGGGACGAAAACGAAAGTATCCAACTGATCCGCAGCGCTATCGATAAGGGTATCTCTTTCATGGACAACTCCTGGGATTACAACAACGGACAAAGCGAAATCCGCATGGGCCAGGCTCTACGCAACGGTTATCGCGAAAAAGTATTTCTCATGACCAAGATCGATGGCCGCACCAAAGCAGCAGCTGGCCAGCAAATCGATGAATCATTGCGCAGACTACAAAGCGATCATATCGATCTGCTGCAACACCACGAAATCATTCGTTTAAATGATCCGGACCGGATCTTTGCCGAGGCAGGTGCTCAGGAAGCCGTTCTTGCCGCGCGGAAAGCTGGAAAGATTCGTTATGTCGGATTTACCGGGCACAAGGATCCATCCATACACTTGCGAATGTTACAGATGGCCTCAGACCATGGGGTCCACTTCGACACTGTGCAAATGCCGCTCAACGTGATGGATGCTCACTTCCGAAGCTTTCAGCATCAAGTCGTTCCGATCGTGCTGAAGGAACGAGCAGGGGTGCTCGGAATGAAAACGTTCGGTGACCATTTTATCTTAAGTAGCAAAACGGTGACTCCGATTGAGGCGCTGCATTATTCGATGAGTCTGCCAATTTCAGTTGTAATTACCGGGATCGACAAGCCTGAGGTTCTAGAGCAAGCCATGGAAGCAGTCCGGACCTACAAGAAGTTGGATGATGCCGCCATCGGCTCGTTGCTTGCCCGCACACAGACCGCCGCCGCGAATGGTCGCTTCGAGCTATATAAGATGAGCACGCACTTCGACGGCACGGTTCATAATCCGGCCGGGTTAGGATAGCGGACTAAGGGAACGTAATCGTCGTCGTCGAAATAGCTTTGCCCCGACGGTTCAATTCGCCCTGGATCGAACTCTGGAATTTTCGGTGCTTTAGGGGCTATTTCCAGCCGTTCCAATCGAGGACGAGGACGAGTACCAAAAGCGGGGCGGACGTTTTGTTAGCTCTGGGTGTGCGCTCGACAAAAACCCGGGGCTAAAACCCCGGGCTCAGTCCTTGCATTCCTTCAGGATGCGCCTTTCGATCGGAATCTGAAAACCTAAAACCTACAACCTACAACCTCTAACCGTCTAACCTCTAGCCCAATTAGAGCTTAGTCTGATCCACGACCTTCCGAATGGTTCGGATCTCGTCTTCGGTCAGCCCAACTTCACCGGCTCTGGCATTGGCGATCGCCTGATCCCGATTACGAGCGCCCACCAAAGCGTGCGTACAACCCTTCTGTTGCAACGTCCAGGCAATGGCGGTCTGCGCGATAGTTAACCCTTTGCTTTCTGCAACCGATTGAATGACATCCAAAAGCGCATCCACAGTAGGGCGATTCTCTTTCTGATACCAAGGGTTGCCGCGGCGCACGTCACCTTCACCGAACTGGTGATCCGCCCCGATCTTACCGCTCAGAATGCCGAGTGCCAATGGCGAGTAAGCAAGAACGGCGACTTGGTGGTCGTGACAGTAAGGCAGATTGTCTGCTTCATGTTGGCGTTGCAGCATGGAATACTGCTCTTGGTCGGTGTCGAGCTGACCCACCGATCGATAGCGTTCCATTTGTTCGACAGTGGCGTTAGAACAACCGATCGCCCGGATCTTGCCTTCCTGCTTCAGCGCTAACAACTCCGCCATCACGTCCTCCGTCCTGGTGGTCGAATCCTGCCAATGTGTCTGATAAAGATCGATCCGATCCGTTTTTAGACGTCGAAGGCTCTGCTCGATTTCGTGTCGAATCATGGCTGGCCGCAGGTTGATATAGACCTCGTACTTCTTATCGGCGTCGGTCTCGGCTTCACCCGTATCACTTGCATCGAAGAACTTATCTCCCTCTTTCTTGTACCAAACCATGCCGCATTTAGTTGCCAGCACGACCTGATCGCGAATCCCTTTCAGGGCCTCGCCAACG
>JAFAHI010000293.1 GCA_019237325.1 Verrucomicrobiota bacterium
TAGAGTATGGTGTCATTGGGTTGGCGAGAAGGTCTGCCACCTTGACCGGTGAATGCGCGAGTAGACCAACTCAGACCGTACCCTACGGGACGGGTCATTTCTCGGACACATTCCTGGTCCGGCCGCGGCCGGACCAGGCTACCTTCATTAGTCCCTTCGGGACAACAAACTAGTCCGGCGCGCGTCCACATTTTCGACACCACATCACCACTCCGTTTCGACAACGAGAATGAGAACGAAGCGTTTGACAATTGCACTCCTCGGGATATGTGTTCGCATGAACAGTCACCGCGCCGCGTGTTGGTCAGGCCTCCGATCAGTCGAGCCCAACCAACGCGATAAATCGTCCCAAACTCAACCCCAAAACAACCTAGATTATGCAAGTCACCGAAATCGCTTTCAGCGTTTATCCTGTTACCGACTTAAAGCGCGCACGCGCATTTTATGAAGGAACGCTCGGTTTAAAGCCGGGCATGGTTTACGAAGGTGAGGGCGCCGGTTACATCGAATATGAGATCGGCCCAGGCGTTGTCGCCATCGGAGCTGGATCCCAACAGCTCAAAACGTCTGTTGCCCTCGAAGTCGCCGATTTCGATCAAGCGATTAACGAGCTCAAGCAAGCACGTGCTAAGTTTGCGGTTGAACCGTTAGATTTCCCCGGGTGCCAAATGGCCGCTGTGTTTGATCCGGATGGGAACACAGTGACGATTCACAGAAGGAAGAGTTAAGACGAAGCCAGAATTGACACAGCAAGGCCACAAAGGCCACAAAGACAAGACCTTTTTACAGGAGGTACGAAACTAACGAAAGAGAGACCCAAACCTGGCGGGAAGGGTTTCGCCTTAACCTTCGTTTCCTTCGTTGCCTTCTGTAAAAAGGTTCTGTCCTTTGTGGTCCGGCCACGCCGGACGACCTTGCTGTGAATTATTTTGTCTTCGTGTCGTCTTTAAGCTGGTACAACGGGTTTTTCCCAATTGCCCGTCTTGGCTGAACGGAATACCGCCTCGATGATGGCCATGTTTTTGATCGAGCCTTCCAGTGGTACGGGTAATTCGGTGCCTTCGCGGATGCTTTGGGCGAACAAATCCCCTTGGATCGTGTACTGGTCGACAATTTCGAACTCGATGACTTCGGCGCTCCGCCCGGACGGATCGGCTCCATCATCAACAAAGATCCGGCAAGGTTTGGTTGGGGGCGCGTTGAACGGGATCTCAATTTCAATCCGGCCTTTGGTGCCGAAGATCTGCACCTTTTGATAAGGCACGATTTGGGTGCTGCAGGTGAAGATGCAGTGCCCCGATGGATAGTGAAGGACGCCTGAGCTGAGAATATCGGTCTGCATATCGGGGTCTTCCTCGATTACTCCGACGACACGCGTGGGTTCCTCACCAAAAATGAATCTCGACGTGTAGATGAGGTAACAACCGATATCCATCATACCGCCGCCGCCATACTCAAGGATGTTGCGGATGTTTTTCGGATCATGATTGTTATAGCTGAAGCAGCCGGCGATCGACCGCACTTTGCCGATCCGGCCGCTCTGCACCAATTCAAGTGCTTTGAGCCATTGAGGATGGCTGCGCACCATGAAGGCTTCTTCAATTTTGACCCCGGTCCGGTTCCGAGCTGCCAAAAGCGTGACCGCTTCTTCCGTGGTCATGCTGATTGGTTTTTCACACAGAACATGTTTACCGGCTTCTGCGGCTTTAATCGTCAAAGGCACATGCAGATGATTCGGCAAAGGATTGTAAACCGCTTCGATCTCGGGGTCGGCCAGCAGTTCCTCGTATGATCCGTAGGCCTTCGGGATTCCAAGCTGTGCGGCCGCCTCTTGCGCTCGCTTAAGATCTCGCGACGCGATCCCCGCAATTTCGCACCACTCACCCCGCTGCATCGCGGGGAGCACTTTTTTCACCCCGATATCGGCGGTGCTTAAAACACCCCATTTGACTTTGTTTTTCATCTTTTCGGTTAGTTCCTTGGGTTAATGAAGAAAGAGGATAGCCGCAAAAAGGCACAAAAGGCGCAAAAAAAACCGCGAATGAACGCCAATTGAAACGTCAACCACAGATGAACGCAGATTGACGCAGATGACGGAGACTCACACAAGGACGCTAAGGCACAAAGGGATGGGACTATCTTCTTGGTGTTGTTTGTGGTAGCGAACCAGCACGGCAGGACGGCGGCAGCCACGTGGGCGTGACACTCTTCTTCCGCCCTTAAGTAAGATCAGGAACAACTTGCGAGGCAAACGCGCTGCGCATGCGGGAGCGCGCATTCAGGACGTGTTGTTCCGCTAAGCGAGAAGCTACATCGGGGTTTCGATCGTCGATGGCCTGGAGGATTTCTCCGTGTTCGCGCCTGACCTGTTCCACCATCTCTTGCGAGTAGGATTCTAACGTCCGGGTAAAATAGATACCGGCGCGTAGATGTTCGAGAAGGAAAGTCTGTATCGAAACGAAGTAGTCATTTCTTGTGGCCCGAACAATCGCCAAATGAAAAGCCACATCGGCTTCGACCGATTCATTGATCGATAGATCCGGGCGCGAGGCACCCGCGTTCATCTCCCGAAGAAACTTCAGATCTTCCGGCGTGCGCCGGATCGCGGCGATCCGCGCTGCCGCCGCATCCAGGCCAGTTCGGATCTCGAGCAATTTGGCGGTATTTGCGAGATTACTATAATCCAGACCAGACGCCTGAAGATTTCCAACCAGGGGGGATCGCGCGAACATGCCTGCGCCTTTACGAATTTCGAGTAGCCCGAGAGATGCTACGGCCGAAATCGCTTCCCGCACAGCAGACCGGCTCACGCCAAACTGCTTTGCCAGCTGATGTTCGGACGGAAGTTTCGAGCCTGGCGCCAAATCGCGGATGGTTGTGGTCAGGTATTCGGCAATCGTATCCGTCAATCGGCGCGATCTTTTAGTCGCAGAGGTCTTGTCCGACATCGTCTCGGTTTTAGGTTTTACGTTTTTAGTTCTAAGTTAAAAGTTCTGAGTTCTACGTTTTCCCGCCAAGATGCTTGCACCGAGGTTTCGCCGATCGCGGGTCGGCAACTTAAAACCTACAACGTACAACTTAAAACCTATAACCAGAAAACTATAGACAGAAAGAAACTTGTCTGACAAGTTGATACCACCTTCAGCCGGTTTTTGGCGGGGAGAGATCGATCGCAAGGATTAGCGTCCCCGTCATGATCTTTAGCAAAAATAGAGCATTCAATGAAAGTACTTGTAACTGGCGCAGCTGGAATGTTGGGACGAAAATTTTGCCAGGAGCTTGCCACTCAGGGCGTGATTGCGGGACAGAAAGTCGAGAGCTTGACCATGGTCGACATCGTCGAGTCGCCACCGATTCCCGGGAGCCCGTTCACGATTCGATCCGTTGCTTGCGATCTAGGGTCGCCCGGCGTTGCGGAGGGAGTGATAGTCGACCGTCCGAACATCGTATTGCATACTGCGGCGGTGGTTTCCGGTGAGGCAGAGGTAGATTTCGATAAAGGTTACCGAATCAATGTCGATGGAACACGTTACCTTTTTGAGGCGCTGCGGAAGGCGAATAACCGGCCCCGGGTTGTATTTACCAGTTCGATCGCGGTGTTTGGAGCGCCGTTTCCAGAAGTAATCGGTGAAGAATTTTTTTTAACTCCCCTCACCTCGTACGGAGCACAGAAAGCAATCGGCGAATTGTTGTTAGCCGACTACACCAGAAAGGGTTTCCTTGACGGGATCGGAATTCGTTTGCCGACGATCTGCGTTCGACCGGGCAAGCCAAACCGAGCCGCTTCCGGTTTTTTCTCAGGAATTATCCGCGAGCCGCTAAATGGCCAGGAGGCAATCCTGCCAGTACCAGATACGGTGCGTCATTGGTTTGCGTCGCCACGTTCGGCGGTCCGGTTCTTTTTTCACGCTGCGGAAATCGATGGAGCATCGGTTGGTGATCGCCGGAACCTTTCAATGCCCGGACTTTCCGCCACGGTGGGCGAGATGATCGAGAGCCTGGAACGGTGCGCAGGTGCGGACCGAGTCAAACTAATCCGCCGGGAGCCTGACCCGACGATCATGCGAATCGTTGAGGGATGGGCTCGGAACCTGGATGCTTCTCGCGCCCGTTCGCTGGGTTTCCAAGCTGAAACCGATTTCGACGAGATAATCCGGGCTCACATTAAGGACGAAGGCATTAAGTTATAAGTTTTAGATTTTAGGTTATAAGTTTTGAGTTCTAGGTTCTGGGTTGAACGCTCGAATAAGCGTGGAACGTAAAACCTATAACCTTAAAACTTATAGCCTAGAACCGAGTTTGTTCTAGACAGTCCAAAACTTGTCTGACAAGTTGCTGGCATACGTCCCCCCATGAAAAAGACCACTCATTTTCTCTTTTGCGCCGCAATGGCGTTTGGCTTTTTGGCCCAGGTGACGGCCTCTGCTAAGGACATCGTTTATCTAACGCCCGGCCTGGATCTGCCGTTCTGGCGCTACTTATCGAAGGGAGTGGAGAGTGTCGCCAAAAAAGAAGGCTACGGCTTCCAAGCGTTCGACAGTCATAATGACGCGCAGACCCAACTGAAAAATGCGCAAGATGCTATCGCCCGTTCGGTGGCGGGCATCGTTATTTCGCCTACCGATAGCTCCACCTGCCCGAGCGTTCTGGCCCTGGCGCAGAAAGCCAATATCCCGGTCGTGATCGCTGACATCGGAACGAACGAAGGCGAGTACGTCTCCTTCATTATCTCAGACAACAAAGAGGGAGCTTACGAGACCGGCAAGGCGCTGGTCGCAGCAATGAAAGAGAAAGGAATGGCGGATGGAACCGTTGGCCTGGTGACAATTTCTCTAACCCGCAACAACGGTAAGCTCCGAACCTCCGGCTTCAGGCAAGCCCTAGCGGAGGGCGGGATCAAAGAGTGCGCGCTCGAACAAATGCAGAACTATTCGGCGACGGAGACGTTCAAGTACGTCCAGGACATGTTGACCGCCAACCCGAACATGAAAGGGTTATTTGTCGAGACCGACCAGCCAACGATGGGAGCTTTACGCGCGATTAAGGCCGCGCGCAGGGATGGAACTATTCTGGTCGCCGGATTTGATGGAATTCCGGAATTTGTCGATCTGCTGAAGAAGGGGGAAATTGTTGCCTCCGGGATGCAGCAACCCTACCTGATGGGAGTCCGTTCGGGTGAAGCACTGTTCAAACACTTGAAAGGCGAGACGGTGGAGAAGCAGATTCTTGTCCCGATTATGGTCGTAACAAGCAAGAATATCGACGAGGTGCTGCCGACCATTAAAGAAACCGTGTTCGCCAACGAAGTGAAGTAAGCCTGAATCGCTAAAGAATGCGCAGGCATTTTTGTAGCGATTCAGGCTATGGCAAAATACTCCGGCTGGCGCCGGAGTTTTTTGCTGTTGTACGTTCGACTTTTTCGAGAGTTGATCCCTTTAAGTCTTAGTAATTAACATCCGTTATGAAGCTCGAGGGTCCCGAAACGGTTAGTTCACCAGAGGTTTCTTCCATGCCTCTGCTGGTGGCGACTGGAATCGAGAAAACCTTCGAACGCACTCGCGCGTTGGCCGGAGCGGAGTTAGAGATTTATCCGGGAGAGGTGATGGGATTGCTAGGCGCAAACGGCGCTGGTAAATCCACACTGTCCAAGGTTATTTCGGGACAGGTCATCAGAGACGCAGGCTCGATAACCTTCGGTGGCAAGCCCTTGAATCTGCGGAGTGCACGCGAAGCCATCCAGCATGGGATCACCATGGTCATGCAAGAGACTTCGCTTGCCCCTGATCTGTCCGTTTTGGAAAATGTTTTTCTCGCTGAGCTTGGCAGTCCCGGGTTCCTTTCCTACAACCGGCTCAAGCGCAAGGCGGAGGAAATCCTCGACCGGCTCGGTCAAAAGGAAGCGCTGCCATTGAATCGCGAGGTTCGCCGGCTTTCCGCCGCCCAACGGCAGTTAGTGGAGATTGCGAAAGCGTTGGCTCTGAATTCGTCACTCATCATTTTTGACGAACCAACTGCTTCCCTAAGCCCGCCGGAAGTAGAACGTCTCTTTCAAGTCATGACGACCTTGAAGCGTTCCGGGCACACGCTGGTATTCGTATCGCATCGGCTGGAAGAGGTATTCGCGATAACGGATCGAGTGACCGTCATGCGGGAAGGACGAACGGTGGCAAAATCGCGCGAGACCAGCTCGCTCAACCAGGCGGAATTAATTCGTCTAATGGTCGGCCAAGAGCTGAAACCAGTCTTACGCCAAGGCTCGATTTCCAGCGGAGTGCGATCGTCTCGTCCGGTGATATTGGCAGTTAAAAACCTGGCTTCGCCGCCAGCCGTTCGCGACGTTTCGTTCACGGTGCACCAGGGACAGATTTTGGGATTGGGTGGCCTCGTTGGAGCGGGTCGCTCGGAAACGATGGAGGCTATCTTTGGACTGCGCGCGCGACAACATGGCGAGCTCCAACTCAATGGAAAAACGTTTACACCAAAACGGGCAACGGATGCCATTCGCGCTGGTGTTGGCTTTGTCGCGGAAGACCGGCGAGTGCAAGGAATCGTTCCCGATTTCTCCGTCCGAGAGAATCTATTGTTAGGGCACCTGGCCGCCTCCCGTAAATTTGGCCTCGGCTATTCTGATCGAAAAACGACGTTAGATGGGTTGCTGGAGCAACTCGGGCTACCGGCTAAGCGCCTGGACACCAGCCTACTCAACTTTTCCGGAGGCATGCAGCAGAAGATTATTATGGCGCGCTGGCTTTTGCTGGAATCGTCACTCCTGCTTCTGGATGAGCCAACCAAAGGCGTAGACATCGGAACCCGAACCTCGATCTACGAGATGCTGCGTCAGGTAGCCGATCGGGGCGTCGGTATTGTGGTGGTCTCATCCGATTTCGAAGAGCTCTTACAGATTTGCGAACGGATTGTGGTAATCAGCGACGGGGTCTCAATCGCCGACGTACCGAGCGCTATGCTGAACGAAGAGAAGCTAACGCTTTTTGCCGCTCCCCGAACTTCCATGGAACAAAACAGCGCGTTTTTAAGAGATATCGCACGCGACTTAAACGGTGCGGCTTTTTGGACGCTGATCGATCAGGAACGCCTCTTCTGCTTGTACACGGTTGTGGCAAATCCGCAGGCCGATCCCGGTTTCCGGACGGCGGAAACACCAACGACGGACGCCACACGGATCTCGACTGCTCTCAAATCGAAATCCGGCGAGTTCGTGGTTGAGAGGGAACACCGTCTCGCCACTCTCTTACTTTCGATCCAAAGCAGTCGTGGCCATGATATGGGCTGGATCGGGGTGACACTCGATGCTGATGCTCCGCGGCCGGCGGCTGCGGAGATTCGAGAACGAATCGAAAATCTCGTGAGCCGTCTCACCGAATCTCAATCGGAACCGCGAATGGACGCGAATGAAGGCGAATAAATCGATAGATTCCAGCAATCCGGCTGACTCTGCTGACCGCCCTGACCTGGCCACATCCTCAAGCAAGCCTCCGAAGGATAGTGGCGAGGCGGAACCTACGAATCGGGGCGACGAGCTGGGTCGTTCCGCCGGCGCGGGGCGTTCACTGATCGGCGAGTTAGTTGGGCGACTGGAAGTCCGGATGCTGGGCTTGGCGCTGCTACTGGCTGTGGTGCTCACGATTCTCTCTCCGCATTTTCTAACCTCTAACAATCTCCTCAACGTTCTCGATCAATCGGTGGTCGTCGGAATCGTGGCGATTGGCATGACCTTTGTGATTCTAATCGGCGGGATTGATCTCTCGGTCGGTTCAGTGGCCGGATGTACCGGCGTGTTGTTGGGACGGGGACTCGAGCATCTTCCGATACCATTTGCCATCATCCTCGCCATCCTGGCAGGTTGTGGGATTGGTCTTTTCTCAGGGATTTTAATCGCTCGATTCGGGCTGCCCGCATTCGTGGTTACACTGGGCGTGATGGCGATTGGCCGGAGCCTTGCCTATATCTTTTCAGGTGCCACCGCGATTGCGGATCTACCAGACAGCTTCGGCAACATCGTTTATACAAACGTTTTCGGGATCCCGGCTCACGTGACCACATTGTTGATACTTTATGCCTTGGCTTGGGGTTACCTGAATTACACGAAGGGCGGACGTACGATCTATGCGATTGGCTCAAATCGAGAGGCCGCCCGAACGGCCGGGCTAAATGTCCTCACATTCAGTATTCTCCCTTATATTATCTCCGGCGGTTTATCCGCGGTGGCAATTACCTTCGCTTCTGCCCAGGTCATGTCCATCGATCCGGTGGCTGGTACCGGACTCGAGCTCGATGCGATTGCGGCCGTCGTGATTGGCGGAGCCAGCTTGTATGGCGGACGAGGGTCCATCGTTGGAACCTTGATTGGCGTACTGATTATGGTGATGATCCGGAACGGCCTTAACCTGCTGAATGTGTCTCCATTCTGGCAAGGGTCGGCGATCGGCGCCGTGATCATCACCGCGGTTCTGATCGAACGCCTTCTTTCCAGCAGAACCACATGAGCTGGGAACGCTATGTCTGCACAACACCGGGAGGGATCGCGTCCTCGCGATCCGTTTTTCTCGAACCCAGCATAGACCCGATATATCGTTCAGCTATGGCACGATGCAGACCTGTCCGCGGCGCGCGGGGACGCGCGCCCTCCCCGATTCCGGAGCCTCGCCCCACCAACCCCGGACGAGCAGGAGCTCGTCCCTACCGATATGCTAATCCAGATCTCAGATTCGATCCGTCTCTACGGCACGGATGAATTCGTCGAAGCACCGCGGATTCTCCAGGCCGGTCCTCTAAGCGCAGAACTGGATGCCGGTAACCTTCGCCACATCCGTTATCACGGCCGTGAGATGATCCGGGCTATTTCGTTTATTGTCCGGGACAAGAATTGGGGTACCTATGCGCCGCAGATCTCACAGCTCAACTTGCAAGAAGCGTCCGACGCATTTCGCGTTTCGTATGAAGCGGTGATCGAAGGAGAATTTCGTTATTCTGCCGTTATCACCGGTGACGCAAATGGCTCGCTGAGCTTTTCCGGAACAGGAAACGCCTTATCCGACTTCCTTACCAATCGCACTGGTTTCGTGATTCTGCATCCGATCGAAGGCGTCGCCGGAGCTGCTTGCACAGTTGAGCACGCCGATGGTCGCATCGAGGAAACGAACTTTCCGCTATTGATCGATCCAGTTCAGCCGATGAGAGATTTGCGGGCGATCACTCACGAATTTTCGCCTGGACTAAAGGTGACCTGCCGGATGGAGGGTGACACTTTTGAAATGGAAGATCAGCGCAATTGGACGGACGCATCTTACAAAACCTATGTTCGGCCCCTGGCTCTTCCCTGGCCATACACGATTGCAAAGGGCGCAGGGATCGAGCAAAGGGTCAGGCTATCTGTCTCCGGATCGGCGCCTAACATCGAGAGCACGGAAAGGCGTTCTTCTTTAGTCATTGGCAAACCCATTAGTGGTAGTTCCATGCCGCCGCTGGGAATTGGGCTCCATCCTAAGGACGCTCGTATAAGCAGAGAAAATGTTGCGGCGATAAAGCAGGCGGCGCCAGCTCACATTGTTTGCTACTACGATCCCCGGTTAGGACACAACCATGAGGATCTCAAGCGGATGGCTGAGGTCGGCAAAGAAATCAGGGCTGACCTATGGCTCGAGTTCGTTATACCAAGCGTGGAGAATTTTGAGAAAGACATTCGGGAAGCCGGCCGCGCAGCTGCTGAGTTAGGCGATCCGTTCTCTACCATCATGGTGTCCCCGGCACCTGATTTGAAATGCACACTTCCAGGCAGTCCCTGGCCCCCGTGCCCACCCTTAGAGGCCTGTTATCAAGCGGCACGCAAAGCCTTCCCAAGCTCCCGCATTGGAGGAGGTATGTTCAGCTTTTTCACTGAACTAAACCGTAAACGGCCGCCACTCGATCTCCTCGATTTGGTAACATTCACCACCGTGGCAATTTTCCACGCCGGCGATGATCGTTCGGCGATGGAAGGTTTAGAGTCGCTTCCGTATCTGGCAAAAACGGTTCGCTCGTTCATCGAAGATAAACCTTACCATGTCGGCCCGAGCGCAATTGGGTTACGAATGAATCCTTACGGCGAAGCGCCCATGCCGAATCCGAACAACGTCCGTCAGGCAATGAACGGCATGGATCCGCGCCAACGCGGATTGTTTGCGGCGGCTTGGTCCGTCGGTTTTGTGGCACGTTTTGCGAAGGGAAGTGCATCGGCCCTGACACTGGGTGGTGGAACTGGAGAGTTCGGTATTGCTTATGCAAAGACGGATTATCCGCAGCCGTGGTTCGATGAGAACGGCGGGATTTACCCGGTCTATCATATCGTGAAGGGCCTGGCCCACTCGCGCGGAGAGCCACTGGTCGATTTGGAGATTACAACACCTGACGAGATCCAAGCAATCGCCACAAAGCGAGACGGCGGCATCGAGCTGTGGATTAGTAATCTAACAAATGAGAGAAAAAGCGTTGAACTGGCTCCGAAACTAACCGGTAAGTCTTCTCTCTTATCGGCCAAGGAATTTGAACGCGCGACGCGAGACGTAGACGTCATGGATTCGTTGGAACGCGAATTTACGGGAGAGCAGCTCGATTTGCCGCCTTATGCGGTAGCTCGCCTTAGGCTCGCTCCCGAGTAGCCGATAGCAAATAGCAAAGGCTGCATTAAACGGGCTAACCACGTCTCTCCCCGGGGCGTCGCGTCTTCCATATGTCATACCAACGACGCGGCGCGTTCTTAGAAATGGGTAAAACGTCTGTTTACGTCAGGTGCTCTAGATCGGCTATTTGTTGGCGCAACGACGCGGCGCGATCTTTATGGCCGGTTGCGTCAAGATGATCGGCAGCGTCTTTGACGGCTTGCAAAAGTTTCGAGTACGCACGATTTCGCTCCACCATCTTCTTCGCTGCCTCGGAATCCACGCCGCCGATGTATTCATCCATGGCGTCGGAGATATACCAATTAAGGGGGTCATTGAGGTTTACTTCGTCCATAGGGTCTTGGCCTTTTACACAGATAAACGAATACTAGGACTTTTTAACTGGCGAAAGGTACAAACGCCACGATCAGAGGCTTCGTCGGATCCGGCCGCGCCCTCCCGAGCTCGCAAAAAAAGAAACTGAATCCTTAGTGATGGCTAGAGCGTGAACTTGAAGACAATGCCAAGTCCTGCCTTACCTCCCCCAGAGGTTGTGCCGTAGAGATTGTTATCTTTCCCGACGATTAATGTTCCCTGAGGTCCCAAGCCGTCATTTTGAATGCTGCCATCACCAAAATTGTGCAGGATCGTATAAACTCCAAGAGTCGAGACCTCGAAGAGAATCCCGGCACCCGCAGTTCCACCCAAGGAGGTGACCCCGTATAGATCACCTTTCGGCCCCTGCACAACGGTGCCGACGGGATACGTTCCGTCGCTTCCCTGACCAAATAAATGGAGGATAGACGGAGAACCGTTTGGCGGGTAGGAAAAGACAATTCCGGGACTCATGGTGCCGATATCATCAAAGGTTCCACCGATGCCGTAGAAGGTACCATTGCCGGCCTGGATCATCGGTCCCGTGCCCGCAAGCACCTGGAACTGAGTAAACGAGACCTGCCCGCTCGGGGCGAGTTGGAAAATAGCACCTGATTGGTACTGCAAACCTCGAAGGTACAAGGTAGACCCATAGAAATTCCCATCGCTGCCTTCAACTAGACCCGGTGCGACAAAGTAATTCGAGGAGTCAATCGTATTGAAGACCGTGGTCACTTGATGGGTCGTGGGACTAATCTTAAAAACGCCGTCGAAGCCTACCCCGTAAAAATTGCCGTCAGATCCAAGGATTACGTTTCCTTCGACACCGATATTTTTCTGCCAAAAGCTCAATCGCCATTTGCTGGTTGAAGCCGATTTGCTTAGCGCAAACAGTGACCCGGTTCCTGTCGAGGATGGACCGGACGGGGTCACGCCGATCAGCTTCCCATGATAATAGAGCAGCGGCGAGTCCGACCATAAATTCGATTTAAATCCAAAGCGGTAAATCACGCTCACCCGCCCAGCGGGAGTCATTCGAAACACTGTGCCGGCGGCAACATCAGGTTGGGCAGCCTGATGAGTAGTTACTCCAAAAAAGTCGCCATTTGGTGCTTGGATTAAGCCGGCTTGCGGGTTCGCTCCGTCATTGGTAACACTGCCATCGCCGAAACTGTGCAAGATAGTTAGTTGAGCGTCTAACGGGCGCTGGCAGGCGAAAAAAAACATTACTCCCAGGATCGGCATCATTAACTGGAAACGCGGCATCCAATTTGACCCAGTTCCTAAGGTAAGAATAGGCTGCCGCGACCGGCACAATCCTCCACCAATAACGTGAATTTCCATAAAGTTCATAGTAGCGAGCACTATCTAAGACGTCGAGATTAAAGACCAAGCCGATTTCGAACCCATCTTTTCGTGCGATTACAATCGGCAATCCTCGGGAACTGAGGGAGATCTATCGATGCCGATGTGAAAGCACGTTGCTAAGGTGATTGGTTGCAGGAGTAGCTATCATCGAGCAGCGTTGTTGCGAGGCGTCGCTGCCGTTAGTAACGCTCCCAGTGTCAAGGTCTGGGGCCACGCGCGGGGTGCCTACGAAATTACCAGTGGGCTCAAGTCAATGCGTGAGCTTGCAACTCTTCCAGAGTCACAAACTCCAGCGCAGACGCGTGGGTGGCCTGAAGATCCACAGGCGGGGCCACCCCAGCCTCCAGCGCTTCATGCCAACGGGTCACACAAAGACACCAGCGGTCTCCCTCCTTCAGCCCAGGAAAACCGGGTTGCGGTGTTACCAGATCATTGCCGCGTGAGTACGAGAATTCGAGAAATTCGTTCGTCATCTGCGCGCAGACGGTATGGAGCCCGAGATCGCCTGGACCGGTGCGGCAGTAACCATCTCGATAAAAACCAGTTAGCGGATCGCGGCAGCAGCAGCGCAGCTCTCCACCAAGAACGTTTGTTGGCACTTGAAACCATAGCACGTGGAGTAACTCAAACAACGCCGGGAGCGCCGTGATCGCCGGGACTGCCATCAACAATCGTGGACAATGCGCTCAGGAGAGTGGATAGCGCAAAGAATTGGCTCAAATGACTGACGCTGAAATAGCTCGTTACCGGGTTGGTTAATCAGCAGATTGCAGCGACCCGATGTAAAGACTCGACTCAGGTGGTGAGGTCACTTGGGGCCATGCAAGCTCAAGATTATTTGGGCACGCTTTGGGCTATTGGCCTGCGCCTACCGGGCGCGACCGAACGGGACGTAGAGCGTGCGATTGCGGATCGGACGATTGTCCGTACCTGGCCGCTGCGCAGCACGCTACACGTTATAGCGGCAACCAATGTGCATTGGCTGTTAGAACTTACGGCGCCACGGATCCTAGCAACCGCTAGTTTGCGTTTTGAACGGTATGGTTTGAACACCGCGGTTTTGGCGCACGCCGAGGAAAACAGGCAACCTTTACTCTGCTTGAAGAGTGGGCGCCACGAGATCGCATGCTGGATCGAGATGCTGCCTTGGCTGAGTTGACCTCCCGTTATTTCGCCGGGCACGGCCCTGCCACTCTGCAAGATTTCGTGTGGTGGTCCGTTTCAGAGGTAACCGATCGGTTCGGTCGAATTACTATCATGAAGCCCTGCTTTTAAGAGGCTCCCCTTAAGCGAGTCGAACACCGCCGTCGATGATCAACTCCGTGCCGGTCATGTTCCTCGAATCCTCCGAGAGTAGGAATCTTGCAGCCCGGGCCACTTCGTCGGACGTACCGATCCGCTTGAAGAGCGACCTGGCAACAAGCATTTCCACAACCCCTTTCGCCTGGTCAGGAGGAAGGCCCGTTTTATTTACAATCGGGGTGTCAATCGGTCCCGGGCTCAGCACGTTGACCCGAATGCCGCGTTGGGCTAACTCGACCGCTAGGGTCCTGCCAAGAGAGATGACCGCAGCCTTCGTTGCCGAATAGATCGACGCCATGGCAAAGGCGGTAGAACCTGCGATGGAGGCGTTGAATACGACGGAGCTCGGATTGCCCAATACCGG
>JAFAHI010000449.1 GCA_019237325.1 Verrucomicrobiota bacterium
CGCCCCCCTTTTTCTTAGCCATACCACGACGATGGATGACATGCCCCTTGGTGGGTTTCGCCCCGGTGATGCTGCAGACTCTAGACATAAGGACCCCTTTTTGGAAAAGAGCGGAAACATGCTGTTCTCAGCCTGGGGCGTCAAGTGAAAATGAGTTTTCCGCCACGTCAAAGGCAAAATCCCGGCTTTACCCCGGCTGTAACTATGGGGTGACCGGTCGCGTCTGATAAAGTGGCCCGCCTGTACGATCGAGGGCAAACCCTCGCCCGCAGGCATGTTTAGTGTTACATGTGAGTGTTGAAATAAGAGGAGTAAATTGATGAAGAGGTTTCTATTATTGATCCTCGCTGTCGCCGGTCTTTTTTGCTTAGTCCCTAGCCAAGCTAAAGCGGGCGTCGCTGTCGCTGTCGCCCCTGCGCCTGCATACTATGGAGGTGCTTATTATGGACCTGCCTACTATCCGTATCCCTATTGGTATGGTGGTTGGGGCTGGGGTCGTCCTTACTGGGGTTACTGGCATGGTGGTTGGGGCTGGCGCGGCGGCTGGGGCTGGCGTGGAGGTTGGCACGGCGGAGGTTGGCATGGTGGCTGGCACGGCGGACACCGGTAATCCATTGCCCTGTTTAACTTAACAAAGATTTAACTTAACCAAGAATTTGCTCCCGGGTGTTTAGCTCGGGAGCATTTTTTTTCGGAGCTAGGAAAACGCAACGACGCGTGAATCGCAATTGTCCTTGTCCTCGAATTGGTTGGGCAGATCTGTGATGTTTAACTACCCAGGGTCTGGAGGGGAGCCGCTTTGGAACGTATAAGGTGAGCTCGCGATATTCGTGTCAGCGCGTGATCCGTCCGAAAAATGTCGCAGCAAGCGGCTCCCGCGAATTACCCGGCGCCATGCAGCTCTACGGTCCGGGTGTAAGCGAATCGAAGGCCACGAGTGAATGCAACGCACTGGGTCGTTAGCGGGAGCCGCTTTTTTTCACGCATTTCGGCCGTATTAGCGTTGAGACGAAAATCGTGCGGCGACTGGGGACATGCCAAAGCGGCTCCCCTGGCGGTGGGCAATTGCACATTGCATAAACGTGCCACCCAATCGAGGACGAGGACGACGAAGAGTACGAGCACGAGCGCAAACCCCTCCTAGCTCTAATGTTTGACGTTCTCATCGCGACACTTTAGAGCTTCACGGCGAGCGAATGATGATCTCAGTCCGGAATTTGACTAAGCGCTTCGGGGATTTTCCTGCCGTTCAAGACGTCACGTTCAACGTTAAGAAAGGGGAAATTTTTGCCTTTCTCGGCCCGAACGGAGCAGGCAAGAGCACAACGATCAAGATGTTAACGACTTTGTTGACCCCAACCAGTGGGTCGGTGGAGATCGACGGTCTTGATCCGGCAAAGCAGGGGAATCAAGTCCGCAAGCAGATCGGCATTGTATTCCAGGATCCGAGTCTTGATACCGAGCTCACTGCTTACGAGAACATCGAGTTTCACGGCGTGTTGTATCATGTGCCGAAACGCGTTCGGCGTGAACGCATTCCTCGACTGTTGGAAGTCTTCGGCCTTTGGGAACGCAGAGACTCCTTCGTCAAAGAATTCTCCGGAGGGATGAAGCGCCGTTTAGAGATCGCTCGCTGCTTGCTGCACACGCCCAAGATCATCTTCCTTGATGAACCCACTCTGGGACTAGACCCGCAAACGCGGCATCAGCTCTGGTCTCAAGTCAAACAGCTCAATCAGGACGAGCAGGTCACCGTCTTTTTGACAACCCATTACATGGAAGAGGCGGAGCGGGTTGCTGATCGGATCGCGATTATCGACCATGGAAAGATTATCGCTGAGGGGACGGCGTCCGAGCTGAAATCCTCCACTTCATCGGAGTCGCTCGAACAGGCCTTCCTTAATCTGACCGGTTCAGCGATTCGCGAAGAAGAAGCGACGTCGCTCGACCGCATGAGAAACATGGCAAGGATGTTCCGCAGATAAGTCAGTTAAAACGGAGATTAAATCCGCAGATTACACCGATTACGCAGATTTCGTTTTGGGGACTGGAGTGCATTCCGCTAAAGGAAACTGTCGCGTGTCCAAGCTGCGATTGGGTCACCGACGGGACTGATGCCTTACACTTTAATCTGCGTAATTTGTGTAATCTGTGGATTTTTCGATTCTGAATGAGCTGCATCTATATACTTTGGATCCGACAGTTGACGCGATATATACGGTCGCGTTCGCGCATTGTGTCTTCCTTGGGCCAACCCGTCTTGTACTTAGTGGCGCTCGGGTTCGGGTTCGGGCCGATCTTTCAAAAGGCGGGCGAAGGGAGCTACTTACAGTTCCTGGCTCCGGGAGTCGTCGGTATGACGATTCTTTTCACCGCGATGTTCAATGGGATAGAGCTGCTTTGGGACAAACAGTTTGGGTTTCTCAAGGAGACGATGGTGGCCCCGGTGCCAAGAGTTTTGATCATGCTTGGCCGAACGTTGGGAGGAACAACCGTTGCTGTTGCCCAAGGACTTATCGTAGTGGTCGTTTGCACGCTGGCCGGGTTTCGGCCCGTTAACTGGGCGATGGTCCCGGCTGCGGTCGGGTTTATGGTTTTGATCGGCTTTTTGTTTACCGCACTCGGGACTGCTATAGCATCGCTTCTCTCAGATTTTCAGGGCTTTCAATTGGTGATGAATTTCCTGATCATGCCCATCTACTTCCTTTCGGGCGCGCTTTATCCTTTGCGGCATGCGCCACCGGTCTTGGAGGCCGTTGCCAGAATTGATCCACTGGCCTATGGGGTCGATGGTCTCCGGGCGGCCTTTTTAGGATCCTCTCATTTTGGCATGCTCACTGATTTTGGTGTCCTGGCCTTCGGCGCACTTTTGTTCCTGGGCCTGGGAAGTTACTTCTTCAACCGGATCCAGTTGTAGCAAGAAACGGGTCGGTTAACTGCCGTGGGCTGGTAGGATCGACCATGACCGAAAACAGCCAGTCCACAGAAAATCGAGCGCCTGGCACTTTGGATGCCTCGATAAGCAAAATGAAAAATCCGTCCTCGCATTTCGGGAAAATGGAGCGGGCGATCCGGTTGCTGGTTAACCGGTCCGAAGATCAGCCAGCGTTGGCTGAAGTGGCTCGGGAATTGGGCATGAGCGAATTCCATTTTCATCGTCTATTTGTTGAATTCGTAGGTTTAACGCCGAAAGAATTTGTGCAGTTCATCACTCTGACGAACGCCAAAGCGCTCCTGCGGGAGTCTAATTCGCTGTTGACCACGGCTGCATCCGTCGGGCTTTCTGGCCCTTCCCGGTTACACGATCTTTTCCTGACGGTAGATCATATGACTCCCGGAGAATTTAAGAATTCCTCCGGCCTGCAGATTCATTGGGCCCTGGTCGACACTGTCCTTGGCTCCGCCCTTCTAGCGACGACGGTGCGCGGAATCTGCCGGTTCTCTTTTGTGCAGAACGCCAAGCAAGCGCTGATTGAACTTAGAAACAATTGGCCAGAGGCAGCTTTGCTCCATGATCCGGCGGCGGTCGCAGAGATTCGCGATGAAATTAATGCCCGTTTGAATGGAGACGCGCCGAAACGCCGGCTTGGCTTATTGTTGAAAGGATCGTCGCTTCGACTCCAGATTTGGCGAGCCCTTATTGATGTCCCGTCCGGGTTGGTGATCCCGTATCACTCGTTGGCGGAGAAAGTCGGCAATCCGTCGGCGGTACGCGCGACCGCATCGGCTGTGGCCGCGAATCCCGTGGCGATATTGATTCCGTGTCATCGGGTGATTCGAGCGAGCGGCGACTTCGGCCGTTACCAGTGGGGAACGGAACGGAAGCTCGCGATGCTGGCGCGGGAGTACGCGTTCAAGGGGCAAAACGCGAATGGCCAGCGATAAAGACCGCGAATGGACGCGAATCATAACCGCGAATGGACACGAATAGGGACGCGAATGCGCCCGGTGATTCTGACCGCAGTTTAGGTGGGTTCAGCATCTCCTACGTGCTGAGACGCTTTTGAAAAACGGCTCCCCAGAAGTCTGATCTTTGTAGCTCGAATCGCAGAAAGACCGTTCGGCTCCACCTGAATTTAGTCCTTGTAAACGAATTCAGGCTAGCCTAACACTTTCTGTATCATCTAATAACTAGGCTTTAATCTTAGAAGCACAGGGTCGACCTAAGCCCTGTACGGGGCGTTCGCATCTATGAATGAGAGACCGACCAAAGTCGATGGACCGACTAAACTCAATGAGCCGCATGCGGTGCATCTTTCGTTAGAGGGCGTACACGGTTCGGTTGAGGTTCCTCCCGTCAAGGCGGGTTTCCTGCGGCAGTGGCGGGCGTTCGTCGGACCAGCCATTCTGGTGAGTGTCGGTTACATGGATCCCGGTAATTGGGGCACCGATCTAGCCGGCGGCGCTCAATTCAAATACGGCCTCCTCTGGGTGGTGGGACTCGCCAGTTTGATGGCGATTTTCTTGCAACTCATCTCCGCCCGCTTGGGCGTCGCTACTGGCAAGGACCTCGCTCAGTGTAGCCGCGATTGGTCTCCCGGTTGGACCCGCTGGCCAAATTGGATCTCGATGGAGCTGGCAATCTGTATGACCGATTTAGCCGAGGCCCTCGGCAGCGCGGTTGCGCTGAACATGTTGTTTCATATCCCAATTCAGTGGGCCATTATTATCACGGCATTCGACGTCTTGTTGCTGCTCGCCCTGCAAGGGTTAGGCATGCGGCTCATCGAAGCCGTTGTCTCCGTTTTTGTGCTCACCATTGGCGGGTGCTACGCGATCGAGATTTTTGGTTTAGCGCCCACGCGACCCGATTTCTTGGAGATGGCGCATGCCATGGTTCGTCCCGACCTAGCGCAGAGCGGCATGTTGGTCGTAGCCATCGGCATAATTGGGGCGACCGTAATGCCTCACAATCTCTATTTGCACACCGCATTAGTGCAGACCCGAAAGTTGCAGAACGACGACTCTTCTATTCGCCGCGCGATCCGGTTCAATACGGTTGACACCACGGTGGCTCTGATCATCGCCTTTTTTGTTAATGCCGCCATCTTGGTGCTGGCGGCGATTGTCTTTTATGGCAAAACCAGCGTCGTCGCAGCGGGCGGTCAAACGATCGAATTCAGTCCGGACAGCGATTGGATCCGGGTAGCCCACTTGACGTTGGCGCCGCTCCTGGGAACGACTTTAGCCAGCACTTTGTTCGCGGTTGCTCTTCTGGCCAGTGGACAGAGCAGCACGATTACGGGAACTCTCGCCGGCCAAGTCGTGATGGAAGGATTCATGCGTTGGCGCATCCAGCCTTGGGTCCGCCGGCTGATCACGCGCGTCATTGCTGTAGTCCCCGCGATTCTGATCATCAGCTTCCGCGGCGATAGTAGCATCACGGATTTGGTTAACCTCAGCCAGGTTGTTCTGTGTCTTGAACTACCATTCGCTATGTTCCCCCTGCTGGTATTCGCCAGCTCGACCAAACGAATGGGAAAGTGGCGCGTCGGCCGATTCTTGTTGTTTGCCGGCTGGGGCAGCGCCATTCTGATCACCGCCATGGACATCTACAGCCTTCCGGATTCCCTGCGCCAGGTTTGGGCGATCGTCGTAGGCCATTGAGAATAGGGAAGCGGTATGTACGACAAAATCCTGGTCACCTTGGAAGCGACGCCGACGGATCGGGCGATCATCGAACATATCAAGACGCTGGCCGTGGGCATGCACAGCCGGGTCGTCTTATTGCACGTAGCCGACGGTTGGGCAGCGCGAACCTACGGTCCGGAAGCAGTTAGCGACGAGATTATCGAAGATAAGGCTTACCTAGAAAAAGTTCGGAACGAGTTTCGTTCCGCCGGCGTCAAAGCGGATGCCGAACTCGCTTACGGCGATCCTTCTCAGGAAATCGTAAAATGGATTGAAAAAGAGGGCTGCGACCTGGTGGCAATGAGCACACACGGGCATCGTTTCATCGCGGATATATTCTTAGGAACTACCGCCCATCACGTTCGGCATAACATCAACGTCCCGCTTTTGCTGGTTAGAGCGAAGTGAGCGAGGTGCTGGGTGGCGGCCGTGGAGCGCTGCCTCGCTTGCGAGGCCGTGGTCAGCAGGGAGACATCGTCAACTAATTCCCTTCCGCCTGCGACGCTCTATCGTACATGGATCGAGACGGAAATGTGAGCCCGGGAAGTATCCCCCCTGCAACGAGTCTTCGTCTTCCACTGCACGACATAGAGTGTAGCCAAGGCAAGAGACATCGTAACCTCATCCCCTGTTCACCACGGCCTCGCAAGCGAGGCAGCGCTCCACGGCTTCGCCTTCCTCAAATTACTTCCAGAAAGTTGAGATCCGGTAGCGCCGGGAACGCCGCGTGCGGTTCGGTCTGGTACCAGAACGCCGTGGATGCGATATCGTCTTGCAACGGTAAATAGCGTCTTTGTCCTTCCTGGGTCGCTCTCCACCCAAGTGCTTGGATCGTTACCCGCAAATCGTCATGAAAACGAATCGGATCCATAACGTGCCACCGATACATGCCGAACCGCTGCTGACTCTGGTATAATCCATCCGGTTTGATCACCTGGGGTAGCCCTTGGAATGGGCTCGAAAATACCCCGTACTCGCCTTTCGGGTGCTCAAAATTCCAAGCGCCGCCGAAATAATCCTCTGTGCCTGTACCGCAAATGGTTGGCCAGTCCCGATCTCCATCCAGGTAGAACTTAATTTCGCCTTCACCCCACCAGCCATTGTTTCTAACTCCCCAGGCCAAATAGGTGCCGATGTATTGTCCTTTGCCTTTGATAGCGTCGAGAATGGTGTGGACGGTTTGATAAGGCAGGGGATTTGATCTTCTCCACTCGGCGTGAAAGTAAGCCCGATCCGCTTCGACTTCTGTTAGCGTGTGGTCGATCTGATAATAAAAGCCTTCGACTTTCTCCGGACTTAAATTCTCGAGAGTGATTAGCGCACGCTTTCTGAATGGCATTTCCCAGTAGCTATTGAATCCGCCCGCAGGATTCACGGCTACTGGTAAGGAGGCGATATTACAGCGGAGACCCCAGCCATTGCAGAAAAAATCACCCAACGGGACCTCGACAGACGGTGTGGTTTCGTTGTCCCAAACCATTCGCAAAACCAAACGACGCCAGTGCTGTGGGTGAACCGTTAACCAGATGTGTTGGATGGCGCCAGGTCCACCGATATCGGCGAGCGTACAGAGTTTGTGCCTCTCGATATCGATACTAGGGGAAACTTTCCAACCCTGACCTAACTCGCGGGCTGGGACGGCTCCAGTGCCTTTGGTTGCTTTGCCGCCTTCGCCTTTGCCGCCGGAAAAATTTTCCGCGCTGATTGATCGAGTTTGGGCATCTGACAAACGCGCCAGGTTGCCGAGTGACATCCCAAGTCCATTGAAAGTATAGTTGCTCATCTTAGCTAAAAAATGTGTCGAACCACGCCGTCGCCCCGAACACCCGATTCAAAATCCGCAGATTACACAGATTACGCAGATTTCGATTCCGGCTAAATCGAGCCGGTGGAAAAAAGACCTCGTTCCGAAGCACCGAGTGTTCTTTATTTCTGAGCTCGACCGCTACCTCAAACGGAATCTGCGTAATCTGTGTAATCTGCGGATGTTAAATCCTCTTAATCTGCAGTCCGGTTTTCATTTAAGGCCGGAGGTTTTGATCGACTCTACTAGTTGACGTTGGAAGATGAAGAACAGCAAAAGCGTCGGGACCGCAATAATGGCCGATCCGGCCATGATATAATTCCACGAGGACGAGTATTGCTGATGGAAACTGGCAATCGCGATCTGAACGACCCATAGGTTTCGATCGTTAGTGATCGTGAGCGGCCAAATGAAGGCGTTCCAGTTGGCCAAAAAGAAAAAGACGGCCAGCGCGGCGAGAATCGGACGGCTAAGCGGAAGCATCACGCTCCAATAGATCCGGAAATAACTGGCGCCGTCGATTACCGCCGCTTCTTGAAGTTCTTGGGGAATGGCAATGTAGAATTGCCGCAAAAGAAAAATCCCGAATGCATTGAAAATAGCGGGGATAATGAGGCCAGCATAGCTATTCACCATCCCCATTTGCCGAACGAGAATGAAAAGAGGAACGATGATGACCGGCAATGACACCAGGAAAGTGGAGAAAATAATGAGAAAGATCAGTTCGCGGCCGGGGAACTTAAGCCGGGCAAGCGCAAACCCGGCCATAGAATGAAACCAGAGCGCGATCACGGTGATGGTGCCGGCAACGAAAAAGCTGTTGATCATGTATCGCCAGAAGGGCGACGCCGTGAAGACATATTGAAAATTCTCCAGGGTCCAATGCTGCGGCAGCATATTGGGGCTAAAGGTCTCGTCTCCTGGCTTGAGCGAGGCGCAAATCATCCATAACAGCGGACTAACCGTCAAAACGGCGAGAACGGCCGTGAAGCAGAAAAGCAAAATAGGTCCCAAACGGCGAAAGACGTTTCGGGACGGCCGCGCGGCGTGAATTTGGGCGGTTGGTTCGGGCATGGGCTCCGGCTAGGTGAAATGAAATCTTCCTCCCTTGGTAACGGCAAAAAGAATGAACGTTACTATCAAAAGGATGAGAACTAAAAACGAGGCCATCGCGGCGGCGTAACCGTAATTGTTAAATTGGAACGCCTGTTGGTAGATATAAAAAATCACCAACGAGGTTGAATTGTCGGGTCCGCCTCTCGTCATTATGTAGATCAGGTCGAATGCCTGAGAACCGGAGACGGCGGAGACCAAGGATACTAACAGAACGAAAAAGCTGGTTGGCCGGAGTAAGGGCAGAGTGATTCGGAAAAAAGTTGCGGCAGGACCTGCACCATCGATGCGCGCAGCATCGTAATATTCGCGCGGGATCTCCTGCAGTCCGGAAAGAAAGATAATCATGTAATACCCCATGAGAAACCACACCGTCACAAAGAGTATGGAGTAGAGGGTAATATTCGGATCGCCCAACCAAGAGTATCCCGATACACCGAAGAACTCGAATATCCGGTTAATAAACCCGACCTTGTCGACCAACATCACTTGCCAAGTGAGAGCGACGACCACGAGACTAACAACGTTGGGTACGAAAAACATGCTTCGGAATACGCCAACAAAAGGCATAGGCCGATTGACTAGTAACGCTAGTCCGAGACCGGCGACATAAAGCGCCGGCACCAGGATCAAAACATAAACGAAGGTTACCCAGAGGCTTTGCCGGAACAGAGGATCGATCAACATCCGTTGATAGTTCGCGAGACCAACAAAACGAAAACCGCCAAACCCGTTCACGGAGAAGAAACCCAAGCTCAAAGAAAAGAGCATGGGGAGGGCCACAAAGATAGCTAGCCCTAGAGCGTCTGGCAGGATGAACAAGTACGCAGCCAAAGCCTCCCTCTGGCTGCGTTTCAATCGTGGACCAGAACGTCCCATGACTGGCCGCTTCTCCACTTTGCTAGGCGCGTCCAGCAATGTCCTCATTTCAAAGGTGCGCCCGAATATCCTGCAAGATAGGCGTCGATATTTTGACTGGCTTCAGCTGCCTGTTGCTCGGGATTCGCTCCTCCCAACTGGCAAGCCTGGATGGCATCGGAAACAGCCTTGTAAACTTCCGGCGGCACCCGGGGTTCGCCCCGCCCAGTCGGAAAAACTTCATCTTTAAATACCTTCATTGCCCCGTCGCTGTAGCCACCGAGCTGAGTCGCCTTGTCCAATGCCGATTTTCTCGGCGAAATATCGCTTTTTGCTTTGATACACCAATCGACTACTCGTCCGATGGAGTCGTCACTCATTGACCCCAGGGCCCACACGCAAAACTTCGCCGCGGTCTCCGGGTCTTTACTTTTCGCGTTAGCGACAAACGACCAGCCGCCGAGCACGCTCTTGGGTTTGCCATTGGGCGGTGTCGGACAGGGAAAAACGCCATATTCAAACCCTTTGGCGCCTTCGCGCAGTGCTGAGACTCCCCAGATCCCAAGGTTCTGGATCGCACAATAGCCGGCCACCATGTTTCCTACTACGTCGCCTCCACCGCCGCCGAGTTCATTACGAGGGGCTACGTTTTGCTTGATCGTGTCTTGCCAAAACTTCAACGCTTGGGCAGCGCCGGGCGAATTGAACGCACTCTTGTTTCCCTCTGGGGTCACCATATCCCCGCCTCCCTGCCAGAGAAAGGGGTACCAGGTGAAATTCTGGTAGTAACCCGGACCGGTTTCAAAGAGGCAGCCAAACTGATTTTTCTTGGTCAGCTTCTTGGAGACCTCGATCAACTGATCCCAACTTTTTGGAACATCCGCTTCCGAGAGCTTAGCGTCGGTAAACGCTTTGTGGCTGTAATACATCGCCATTGGTTCGACCTCCATCGGCAGCCCGTAAATCTTCCCGTCCACAACGCGGGTCTCCATCACGGTATCGAAGAAATCTTTTTTGGCCGCATCCTCCATGTACTGGGACAGATCCACTAAAACGCCACCGTTATAATACCGGAGGAAATCACCCGGACTGATAATGAAGATGTCTGGTCCCTGACCGGAGGCGAAAGCGGTTTGGAGCTTGGAACCATTCATGTACTCCTGGTTAGGGACGTAAAGCAGGTCGACCTTGACGTCGTGGGAGCTATTCCAAGACTTAACCATGTCCTGAAACCATTGGTCCTGCATTTTTGAGCCGCCGCCCGGGCCATAGAATTGCCAGAAGGATAGGCTCTTGGGGGTGGCCGCTTTTACATAGATATTGAAGGGCGAAAAAAGAGAAGTGACCGCTGCGGCTACTGCGACTTTGCCGCCCCCGATTATCAGCTCACGACGAGTAAGGTTGGATAAGGCGGAGTTGGGCACTGGATTTTCGGTGGGAGTCACCGACGAAACGACAGAAGACGTTACCTCGGATTGAGATGATGGCTTCATTTGTTGGGGGGCGATGTTTAGGGTTGTGGGGCAAAACGGCGTTTACTGTAAAAGTTTTCAGTCACTTGTAAACGTTTTCATTAGCTCGCGTTTGGCGTCAAATACGGATGCATTTCGTTTCGATGCACGTTAAAGAGTCATCACCAATGCCGCTTCACGATTTGTTGCTAGGCCTCGACGTCGGAACAACCAATATCAAATGTTTGGCCCTCGATTCCGAAGGGAAAATTATAGTCCAAGCTGACGAAAGGACACCGCTTAGCCGCCCCAAGCCAGGCTGGACCGATTTCGATCCGGAGCCGATTTGGCTGGCGGTTTGTCGCACCATCCGCGCCGCGGTCGCTAAGGTCGAGCTACCCGATAGCATTAAAGGGATTGCGGTGTCCGGTGTGGCTGAATCGCTATTTCCTGTCGATAAAGCCGGCCACTCGTTGGGACCGGCGATTGCCTGGTTTGACCTCAGGACGACGGCAGAATTCGCCTGGATCCGGGACCGGATCGGGTACGACCGGTTGTTCCAGATTTCCGGCCTGAATCCGGATCCGATGTTTGGACTGTGTAAACTGCTATGGTCTAAGAATCATCAGCCTGAACTGTTCCAGAAAGCAGCGTGTTGGCTGCACATGGCGGATTATATCGCCTACCGACTGTGCAACATCCCGGCGACGGATCCGAGTTTGGCCTGTCGCACCCTAGCGTATAATCTGGCCGAGCGAGCGTGGGAAACCGAACTGCTGACCGAGGTCGGAGTTGATGCCGATGTTTTGCCCCCGATTTTACGAAGTGGAACGTTACTTGGACCGGTCACACCAGCGGTAGCCAAAGAAACTAATCTCCCGGCTACCTGCCAGGTTTGCGTTGGCGCCCATGACCAACTCAGCGGCGTATTCGCTGTGAGTGGATTGGCCAAAGAGGTGGTGACGGATAGTCTAGGGACCTCGGCTACGATTCTTGCCATCGCCGAAAAGCCTGTCTTTAGCAGGGCTCTTCCCGACCATGGCTTAGCCCAAGGAGCGGTCTGGATCGATGAGCCGCTCTTTTATCTCACCGGTGGCCTGTTTACGGCCGGCGCCGCTATCGAGTGGTTCCAGCAACAGTGCGGAGGCAAAGCCGACTTTGCGACTCTGACTGAGGAAGCTGCGGGCGCGGATCACGCCATCCCGATTTTTCTTCCTCATCTCGTGCGTAGCTTGACGCCGTTTCCGGATGCCCAAGCTGCCGCAGCGTTTGTCGGGTTGCGCTCTACGACGACGCGTGGGGCGATGTTCAGGGCGGTCCTGGAAGGAATCGCGTTCGAAGAGAGGGCAATCGTAGAAGCCATGGAAACGGTGGCTGGCCAACCGCGACCGAAAGAGATGATTACGATCGGAATCCCCATGCAGAACCGGCTCCTTGCCCAGATCAAAGCCGACGTTTACGGTTTGCCCTTGAAGATTAGTCCGGTCAGAGAAGCAGTGGCATTGGGGGTAGCATTAATGGCCGGCATCGGTACGGGTGTATATGCCAACGGTTCAGCCGCCGCTGCCGCTGTCCGGCAGGAAGAGATTAGTTTGGAGCCTAGGCCTGATCAGGCCAAGGCATTGGAGGCGCGGTATCAGGTTTATCGAGACCTTTTCTTGCAGCTCCAACCGATCAATCATCGATTGCATCGGTAGCTACCGATCGTCTTCTCGTCCTCGTTCTGGAAAGCCGTGACATGTCCATGTGATGTGCTATCGCCCATCGCTGGAGGGGAGGCCGCTTTGTAGCGTTGCAGTACTGTAGGTTGGCAGCAGGCGGCTCCCGCGAACGTCTGCAGGCGTCATCTCGCCCAGCGCGTGGAGGGGAGCCGCTTTGCAGCGTTGCAGTTATGTAGGTTGGCAGCACGCGGCTCCCGCGAACGTCTGCCGGTGTTGCCATCACCCTGCGTCTAGACCGTTCGGAGGTGGCACACCAGGGGTAGTTTCCGGGAGCCGCCTGCTCTCACATTCTTAGGTCAGGCTCGCGATATGTGGAACATCGCGAGATTCTTCGGGCACGTTCCAAAGCGGCTCCCCTCCAGGCGGTGGTCAATGGCGCATCGCATAAACGTGCCACAGCTTTCGAGGACGACGACGATTGCGCGATCGCGCCCCTCAAAATAAATCCACCAACGTGGGGTACAAAGACGCTGGACCTGCGATGACGCGGTTTCCTTTCCAAAGACCGTCGTCGCCGAGGAAATCGTTGATCATTCCGCCGGCAGCCTGAATTACGGCCAAGGCACCGAGACAGTCCCACGAATTGATATGGGATTCGACATATCCGATCAGCCGTCCGGCGGCCACGTAGCATAATGCTAAAGCGCCGCAACCTTCCCGATAAAACATTGATCCCTGGTTCAAAAGGCGCGAGAAGAGCGGAAGGAATTCGTCCGGCTTTACCCGTGGTGAGTAGCCGACGCCGAGAATGCCATCGGTCAGACGCGTTGCGTTGCCAACTTTAATTGGGTTTCCATTCATGGTTGCAGGTTGACCATGGCAACCTTGAAATAGCTCCCCGCGAGCCGGTCCATAAACCAAACCCATCTCCAATGTTCCATTCAGTACGAATGCGATGGAGACACACCACCCGCCGAGCCCGTTAATGAAAGGCTGGGTGCCGTCGATAGGATCAACTACCCAGACGCCCTGACCAGCAGAAAACTCCGTACGTCCTGTCTCTTCGCCAAGAAAAGCATCCTCCGGAAATCGGCTTCGAAGGCGGTCCCGAATGAGCATTTCGACATTCAGATCGGCTTCGCTAGCCATGTCTTGTTCCCCTTTCTTTTTGATGGTCAGGGTCCCAAGGCGGTGGAAGTAATCGAGGGCAAGCTCTCCGGCGTCCTTGATAAGCTCGGAGGCAAACTCGTAGCGAGCGGTGAGATCAGGCATGGGGGAGAAAGGAGTTCAGGAGTTGAAGGAATTTGGTTGAAGGGGAGCCGCTTTGGCCTTTGGCTCCTTCTTCCACAGCCATGCGGCTCCGCGGACACCGCTCGAATCGCCATAGACCGCCTTTCGAATGGGCGTCTCAAATACAGTGGAAAAGGTATAGCGAGCTAGTTGCGCGGGGAGCTCGGTATAAAGTTCGTCGACATTGGACATGCCTCCGCCCATCACCAAGATGTCAGGGTCAAGTGTGTTGACGACGATCGATAAGCCGCGGGCGACTCGGTCAAGGTAGCGTTGCCAAACCAGCCGGGCGAGATGTTCCCCAGCGCGCATTCTCGCAATGATCTCCTTTGCAGCTAGATCAAGTCCGGAGTGGCGCGCGTAATCTGCTTGGAAAGCACGGCCCGATACCCAGGTCTCCATGCAACCGTACTTGCCACAGTAACAGGGCGAGCCTGGAATTTCACTGGTGTTGGGATACGGCAACGGGTTATGCCCCCACTCGCCGCCGCTGTTGTTAGGGCCATGATGTGCCCGTCCATTGATGGCAATACCGGCGCCGGCGCCGCTTCCCAGAATCACCGCAAACACAACCCGATATCCAGCTCCCGCACCGTCCACGGCTTCAGAAGCCGCCAGACAGTCGGCATCGTTCTCCACCCGGATCTCTCTGCCGAGCGCGACTCTCAGATCGGCTTCTACCGGCTTGCCAAGCAGCCAGGTTGAGCTCGCTCCTTTTCCCAGCCTGGATTTGGGCTCCAGTGAACCCGGGATTCCAATCCCGATTGAACCGCGCGATCCGGTGCCGTTCTCCAGACGATTGACCAGATCAACAATGATGCGCAGACAACCTTCATAGTCGTGGCGGGGTGTCTCTTCGCGGAGCCGGAGCAGCTCTTTCCCATCCTGAGTCAAAGCAATCCCTTCGATTTTCGTGCCACCCCAGTCAACGCCGATAAGGACCTCGCTCATTCCATTTTTGCTGTAGTCATTTTCCATCTTTGCTGTGGACCGAGGCTTAGTGAAAAAGGAGGTCTCGATCTCTCGCGAAACCGGCTAGTAGCGGCAGGCTAGCTGCTCCCAGGACGCGCGCATCCCTCCCGATTGTGCCTTCGACAATTTCAGCCGGCGCGAGTCCTTGTAGATCCATGCGGGCAAATCGCTCGCGGATCCGCTGGACTACTGCGGATCGAACCGCTTGAGGGAATGAACCATCGATCACAATTGCCTCGAAATCGATGATCGAGATCGCCGAGCCGATGGCGATACTGACACTAGTAGCGGCCTGCTCGATCCAAGCATTCACAGTTGAATCGACGCTGCTCCAGTCGTCTGGCGATCGCCACAGGATTGAAGGGTCTTTGCCCTCGTTCTTCAAAGTATTCTCAAGGATGTAATTCGAGGCACTACGAATTAAGCTCTTGGCCGTCGGTGGCTTTGAGCCATTGCCTTCAGGTACCAAGACCGAGCCGAACGCGCCTGCGTAACCGGCCCGACCTGGATAAAGTGCCCCGTTTAACACGATCCCGCCCCCGATCAGGGTGGCAAAAAATATATAAAGAAAATTTGTGTATCTGGCCTGGTTACCGAAGGCGAGCTCGGCAGCGCACGCGGCTGTGGCATCGTTGCAAAAGTGGACCGGCCACGGTACCAGCCCTTCCACCTCGGTCTTAATATCGTAAGTTCGCCAGGCTTCCTGCACTTCGTGGGGCGCACCAACCTCATCCTCCCATCCCCACATTTCGAAAGGAGCGGCAATACCGAACCCGCAGATTCGTTTGACTTGCTCCTCATCCAGCTGCTGAACAATCTCGGCGACTCCGGAACGCACAAATCGCTCGAGCTCACTCGGCGTCGGGTAAGCGTAGTTCTCGCGCAATACGCTTCTGACCTTCCCGACAAAGTCCATCAGCACCAGATCCGCGCTGCGCCGGCCGAACTTGAAGCCGATCGCGAAAGCACCCTCCGGATTGAGTGACATAGGAACAGACGGTTGGCCGACCTTGCCGCGAATTGGCGTCCCTTTGATGAGCAGACCGTCGCTTTCGAGTTGCTTCATGATTACCGAGCTCGTCTGGGTCGAGAGACCGGTGCGCCGCGCAATCTCGGTTTTCGAAAGACTTCCGTGGCTTCGGATCAGGGACAGAACCAAACGCTCATTGTAGAGCTTAACGCCAGATTGATTAGTTCCCCGGCTTGGATCGATGAAGCGGGGTGAGGCAGCCGATGAGAGTGAGGCTAAAATGTCGGGCATTTTCTTTCCATTCCGACGGTCACTAACTGGCGGCCATTTGAGGTCGGGGGACAAATTCGGGCCGTGGGGGGAGTCTAGAAGAATAGCTGGTAAGCGGTCAAATAATAAATCATTCCGATTTATTTAATAGTTGACAGGCGTCCTTCTCGCAGTGCAAAGGTTGGAAGCTCGGTATTTCCCCCAAATCAAACCGATACACCCCACTATGCGTATTGATACCCGCCGTTCTACGACGCTTGCCGCCGCCTCATTCGTGGGCGCGACCATCGCGTTTTTCAATCCAACAATCCCGACGGCCAAGGCCGCTGGAGACCAGATTGTTATCGGCCTCGTAACTAAAACCGAAGTGAACCCTTACTTTGTTAAGCTGCGCCAAGCCGCAACCGCGGAAGCGGAAAAAAAGGGCGCGAAACTGATCGCCCGATTCGGCCAATTTGACGGCGATAACGAGGGCCAAGTAGCTGCAGTCGAGGACCTGATTAGTGCCGGAGTGAAGGGCATTCTGATTACCCCTAACAACTCGACCGGTATGCTGGGCATAATTAAGAAAGCCCGTGACAAAGGCGTTCTGGTGATCGCCCTCGACACGGCCACAGATCCGGCAGACGCCGTGGATGCAACGCTAGCAACGGACAAGTTCGAGGCGGGCGTACTTCAAGGTGAGTATGCGCGCAAGGCGTTGGGCGACAAGCAGCCAAAGCTGGCGATGCTGGATGGTACTCCCGGTGGTACCGTTGATAATCAGCGTCATGACGGATTCTTGAAGGGCTTTGGCATCCAGGAGGGTGACCCGACAATCGTCGGAAAACAGAACACCCACGGAGCTCAGGATGAAGGTCAAACCGCGATGGAAAACCTGTTGACTGCCCATCCGGACATCAACGTCGTGTACACCATTAATGAACCGGCGGCTGAGGGAGCGTATGCAGCTATCAAGGCTCGGGGCAAAACCAAGGACATCGTTTTGACCTCGATCGATGGTGGCCGCTTAGGTGTGCAGTACGTTCAACAAGGGAAGATCGCGGCGACGGTCATGCAATTCCCCAAGATCATGGCAACCAAAGGGGTCGACTATGTGGTTGACTACGTAAAGACCGGGAATAAGCCAAGCGGCTTTATTAATACCGGCGCCAGCTTAATCACCGACAAACCGTTCAGCGGTCTCGAGTCGAAGGACACGAAATGGGGCCTGCAAAATTGCTGGGGTTTGAACAGTTCCGCGGAAGCCGCGAGCCGGTTCTTAGCTTTGATTGCGCAGCCTTGATCGTGGAGGGCGCGCGTCCCCGCGCGCCACGAGGACGTTCCCCAACCAGATGGTTTTTTTCCCGCGGTTAGGAAACGTCCTCGGCTCTGCAAACAACGGATCGCGAGGACGCGATCCCTCCCTATTCGATGAGCACAAGCAGTTTAGCAGTTTCCAAGCACAAGACTAGCGGGCTGGGCCGGCTGATCACAACGTCGACCTTTGGCCCGCTGATCGTGTTGATTGTCTTTTGCGCCGTGTTCTCGTTCGCGACTAAAACTTTCTTTGCTGCCGGCAATCTTTCGCTGGTAGTGCAGCAAAGTGTGATCGTCGGCACTCTGGCCATCGGACAAACGATGATAATCTTGACGGCCGGAATTGACCTGGCGAATGGGGGCATCGCCGTGTTGGGGACGATTCTCGCCGGCCGGCTAGTCGCCGAACAACAGAATCCCGTTTTGTCTTTGTTGTTCGCGCTCCTCATCTGCACCATCTTCGGGTTGACCGCGGGGTTGCTCGTCAGCCGGCTGATGCTGCCGCCATTTATCGTAACCCTGGGCCTACTTGGTATCGTCACCGCGATCACCCGATTAGTTGCCCAAGGCGGCGCTTTCCCGGTTACCGACGATTTACTTTCCTGGCCCGGAAACGCTTTTGCCGTCGGCGAT
>JAFAHI010000451.1 GCA_019237325.1 Verrucomicrobiota bacterium
AAAAGCAGAGGTTTGATGTTTGCGCCAGAGATCCTCGGGGCCCTTCTGATCGTCGTAGATGATATGCTGCCCGCTCTTGTCGAACTGGGCGTTTAAAGCCGGAGTCACCAAGATCATTTCGGGCTCTTTGCCATCCTCGATTGAAACCTTATAAAGCTCCGGGAACCGTCTTGCCGACGGAAATTTTGAGCTTTGCGCCGAAACCATCCGTTGAGCGTTGAACACGACGTATTGGCCGTCCGGCGTAAAGCATACCGGTGTTTCGTCGGCGGAATGGGTGGTGAGCCGCCGCGCAGGTCCGCCTTCCGCACTGATGAGGAAGACGTCAAAGTTGCCGTATCGGTCGGATGCGAAAGCAATTGATTTTCCGTCTGGAGACCAGACTGGAGAGGTGTCGACGGCGGTGCCGGCCGTTAGCGGTTGCGCCAGTCCGCCGGCGGAAGCCACAACGAAAAGGTGGCCTTCAAAGCTAAAAGCGATCGTTTTGCCGTCGGGAGAGATGGCTGGATAGCGCATCCAAAGCGGTGTATTGGCGGGCCCGAGGGTCTGGGCAGTGGAAGTATTCTGTAAGGCAAATACAGCGCCCAACGTGAGCGCCGCCATGAATCCAAGCGACGCTAAGCGGCCGCGATCGCCTAAAGAAAAGGCTTTCAGAAACATTTGCCGCTAGTACACGGCTAAAAACTTAAAAGATGCAAATTCTTAGCGGCGGCCTTCGTCCCGTCGTCCGAAACTCGGGAGGCTACGTCTTGTCGAGGCGAGCAGCGGGAACGGGCCAGGGCCTGGAGGGGAGCCGCTTTTGCGCGTCCTGCAAGGCTTCCGCGAGATTTATCCCGGCGCTGGTCCGGCCTTATAAGGTACGAAGCAGGCGGCTCCCGGAAACGATCCAGCGTATCGCAGCTCTATCGGTTACAGGGGATTCAATAACCGTTGCGGATAACGCGCTGAGTAAAAACAACGCGCGGGGTAATTTTCGGGAGCCGCCTGTTTAACACATCTTTTGGCGGTAGCTGCGTCGTGAGGAAACGTGCAAGATTCCGCGCCGCACGCCAAAGCGGCTCCCCTCCAGGCGCCCTGTCTCAGGCTCGTTGCATTATCTGGCCAAGGATCTTAAGACCTTTCACTAACTGGTCTTCGCTAGGACGGGAACAATTGAGGCGCATGGCGGAAACTTGTTGTTCCTCGGAAGTAAAAAAGGCAGCGCCATGACAAAACGCGACCTTTTGAGCAAGCGCGCTTTTATACACCTGCTTGACTTGGACATCCGGTGGTAGCTCGACCCACAAAAGGAAGCCGCCGGCCGGTTCCCAAACTTTGACGGAGGCCGGGAAACATTCTTTGATGATCCGAAGCCCCAGCTCTCTGCGCTCCCGGTTGAGTCGTCGCAAGAAATCGAGATGGCTGTCGAACCGGCCAGTCTCAAAATACCGGCGGAAAGCAACTTCGCAGAGGGTTGCCGAATGCATGTCCTGTTGGCACTTCTGGAGGGCAAATGCGTTCGCATTGAGACCAGGTAAACAGACTCCAACTCGGAGCCCTGGCGCAACTGTTTTGGAGAAGCTGGTTACGTAACTTACCGTGGAACCATCGTCATAAGCACGGATCGGTTTAAGATCCGAGATTTCGGATAGCTCGCCGTAGATTTCGTCCTCTAAGATGCGTGTGCCGGTTTCCCGGCAAAGCTCGACTAACGCTTTTCTGATCTCATTCGGTACGGTGGCGCCGGAGGGATTTGATAACGTTGAACAAAGGACAAAAAGCTTCGGTTTGAACCGGCGGAACAAGGTCTGGGTTAATTCGAAATCGATCCCCTCGCTATCTCTTACGGGGATGGGCAACACATTGACCCCGAGATCCCCCATGATCTCCAACGTTGAGTAATAGGCTGGCGCTTCGCAGGCCACCACATCGCCGCTCTTGGCGATCAGCCGGATCATCCCGTGCAAGCCTTGTGAACATCCGGTGGTAATCACCATCTGGTCGGCGCTCGTATTAATACCGCGGTGGCGAAATCGGTTGACCAAAAGCTCGCGAAGTCGCACATCTCCGTCCGGGACGTGATAGCCAAGCGCTTCGTCTGCGTTCTCCTCTAAGGTGGCGGCAAAAGCTTCTCGCAGATCGGCTTTCGGGATGCACTGATTCGATGGAAGTCCGGCCGCTAGATTGATCAGGTTTGGATCTCCGACCTGACGCATAACGTCCAATAATCGACCTCGAGGCTTGAACGGATACGGCGAAATCATGGCGCCGATAATGCATGGATTCGGCGGAAATGCCAAGCTTTCCATAAGTTCCATGTTTGCCATAGGTACCATCTGCCGCTAATCCCCCCGGCGTGCGAACATTATCTCGAGCGCGTAAGTATCTGAGGCTCTGGGTCATACCTGCAGTTCCAGCTGTGTCGCGCCTTCAGAATCCGGTTCGTGGAACCGCACCCCGAGGCCAAGCAACCTTACGTTCAGGGACTTCCGGCTGAGTCCCTGACGGAGCAACGCCTGAAAATTCTCCACCGTTAATGGCAGGCCAGCGCGTTCGACGGTGGTTCTCGTGAAATCGGAGAACCGAATCTTGATAAATGCGGATTTTACTTGGTCGGTTGCGCCAGACTTTTTCAGATCGCCCATGACATCCTCAAATAGCTCCGGAATTTTGGCTTCACATTGGGCTAGAGAGGTGAGGTCACGAGGGAAGGTTCGTTCGCTGCTCAACGATTTCCGTATGCGATCCGGTTCGACCGCGCGATCATCGATCCCGCGACAAAGCGAGAAAAGCTCCAGACCGAACTTACCGAACTGCTCGATCAATTCGACTCGAGAATACCGCTGCAGATCGCCGCAGGTATTAACGCCCAGTTCGGCCAATCGCTCGGCGGATTTCGGTCCGATACCCCAAAGCCGGCGCACCGGTAGTTCCAACATGAATTCTGAGACGTCCTCCGGCCGGATCTCAAATTGGCCGTTCGGTTTCTTCCAGTCACTGGCGATTTTTGCCAACATCTTGTTGGGAGCGATGCCCGCTGACGCCGTGAGCCGAGTGTTTTGCCAGATTAGTTGGCGGATAACGGTGACGGTTGCCGAGGTTTCGCCAGGGTGATCGGACAAGTCGAGGAATGCTTCGTCTAAGGATAGGGGCTCGATGAGCGTGGAGAATTTTATTAAGATGTCTCGGATCTTGGCTGATTCACGCCGGTAAACATCAAACCGGGTAGGCATCACGATGAGGTGAGGGCATTTCTGTAAGGCTTGGAAGGTCGGCATAGCGGAACGAACCCCGAATTCGCGCGCTTCGTAGTTGCAGGTGGTTAGTACCCCTCGACGATCTCGAGCCCCGCCGACCGCAATCGGTTTACCGGCTAATTCAGGGTGATCCCGGACTTCGATCGCCGCATAGAAACAATCCATATCGAAATGGACGATCTTTCGGGGCATCCCGGAAGTTTAGAATGAACTGGAATCGGAGCAACTCGGCGCAAGCTTGCCAACCGGCTGTTGAGAAAACAGCTCCGTAGGAGCGAAATCTTTATAGCTGCGGCAACACAGCGAGTGGGACAGCTCCATAGGAGCGACATCTAATTCGGCGCGTAGCTTGATTCTAGCCATACGCTCTTAGATGCCGCTCCTAACGGAGCTGACCGGCGTGTGGGTTGCCGTGGCTATAAAGATTTCGCTCCTACGGAGCTGGCCATCAGCTTTGTTATATGCACGCCGGCGGAATCTCTCTGCCTTCATCCGCATCGTACAAATCAAAAAAAGTGTGAACATCGGTGCGGTGTTCCAGGCCGAGCTGCTTCTTCCAACGGTTTAACGAAGCCGTTGATTGGTCGCGCCAGCCGCATTTCGTCATAAACGAGTTCCAGAATTTGATCTCGTCCTCCGTTCGGCGGTTCCCGGCTTGATAAGCCCATTCCAGAATCTCTTCATCCGAATGCCCCGCCCGCACTTGGTTGACGATTTGTTGATATTCGACCCCAAGAAATCGACAGCAAACGCCGTCAAAAAAGAGGGGATTCTGATCGCCAAGATTATACCCGGTAGGCAATTGGCCTCGATCCGCTAAGCGGATCTTATCGAGCATTCGTCCGAAAAAAACGAGGGTGCCTACCGTTGCGTATCCGCTTCGTAAACCGTCGACGTTTGCCATAGTGATTCAAAGATTGTCCGAGTTCGCGTTCAGGTGCGCTTAATGAGCCGATAACCGCCTCCGTTGGAGCGTCAGAATCTCCAGATCAAAGGTGTTACGTAAGTTGCGATTAACCAGGCGGCAATCGCCATCCCAGTCCCCATCGTCAGATAATGCTTAAAACGATAGCGGCCCGGACCCATAACCAGCATCGTAGTTTCATGGGCGACGGGTGTGCAGAAGGAAGTGGAAATGCAAACCGCTAGCCCGATCATGAACGGCTTTGGATCGGTACCGCTTTCGTGCGCAATCTGATAGGCGATCGGTGCCAAAATAATGGCAACGGCAGCGTTTTCGATAATTTGGGTCAGGGTGACGGTAAACAACAGCATTGCCCCAAGAATCAAGCCTGGTCCCGCCCATTGAAAATTGCTGACAATCGCGTGGGCCAAGGCGGCCGCTGCTCCCGTTTTTTCCAGAGCGAACCCGAAGGAGATCATTCCGCCAACGGTAGCGACCGCGGGCCAATCGACAGACTTATAGGTGTCTGTAACCTTCACGCACTTGAACAGTAAAACTGCTGCTGCGGCGATTGGGATCGAAAGAGCCGGAGTGAGCGCGCCGGTAATAGCTGACAAAATAACGCCGAGCAACAGAAGCATCGTAATGGCGGCCTGCTTTTTGCCGGTGTTCGGGAAGTGGCGCTGGCTTAGCACAATCAGGTTCGGATTGCGCTCAAGACGCTCGAGGTTCGAGTTATGGCCAAGCAAGAGCAGGGAGTCGCCATACTGAAGTTGGGTCGCGGTCGGCCGTTCCTGAATGGTTTGTCCGTGTCGCGAAATACCTAGTACGCTGAACCCGTAATCTCGGCCGAAGTTAGTTTCCTGCATCGTGCGCCCGGTATAACGGGAGTTGGGCGATAACAAAGCTTCAACCGTAATGAGATCTAAGCTCCGCAGTGCTTTGTCGCCGATCTTAACTTCTTCCACGAAAGTAAAGTCGGGGGATTTCAGCAGGCTGCCGATGATTGGCACCGCGCCTTGAACAATCAGGGCGTCCCCGGCATGCAGTTTCATCCAACCGTTGGGCGGCATCCGTTCACCTTCTCGGATGACGCCGACAATGGTCGCATCCTGGCGCTTGGCCCATTCCAATTGATCTAGGGTTAAGCCGACGGTGGCGGAATCGGGCGTGATCATTACCTCGCTCAGGTATTCCTTGCCGAGTTCCTGCTCCAACGACTGGACGTCAGGCGCCGGCAGAAATCGGCGTGCAACCAGAAAAAAATAGATCGAACAACCAACAAAAACGGTGGCAGCAACCGGTGTGAAATCAAAGAAGCCGATGGGATGCCCGGTTCTTTGGCGAAAGAACTCGCTGATAATGATATTACTGCGAGTGCCGATCAGGGTCCATTGTCCGCCCAGAGCAGCTCCGTAAGCGGCGCAGAGGAGATAGCGGGAAGGGGATAGGTTGCGCTCCTTACAGACGCCTAAAACAACCGGCATGAACACGAGAACAATCGTCGTCTCATTCACGAACATGGAACAAGCCGTGGCGAGCGCGAAAACCGCGGCCTGAAAAAGGAGCTCGTTACTGGAGGCTGCTCTGAACAAGCGTCCGCCGATCATTTCGGCTGCACCGGTGCGAACCAGTGCAGCGCTGAAAACAAACATCGCGGTAACCATGATGACAGCCACGCTGCCAAAGCCGGCGAATGCCTCCTGAGGGGTCAGAATCCCTGCCCATTTGCCGTCTTGGTGAGGCCAGGGAATTGCCAGACACAGCATTACCAACAGAGCGGTGATGTCGGTGCGCAATTTCTGTGTCCAGAACAGATACAGGGCGCTCGCTATGATCAGGCCTAACGCGATAAATTCCGGTTTCATCTGCTGAGCGCTACGGCTGTACTAATCTGCTGTTTCTGTTGCTATTACGCAGCAAAGAAATCGTTCTAAAGAGGGTCTCACGGGGGATCTCGAATTAACGGCTTTTGGTGATCGCGGTAATCAGACGAACACGTCAACCGGCCCATAGGATGGCCAACAGCCGCTTCAAGTCCAAAAGCTCGCCGCTCTTTTGCGCAAGGTTTCCTCAGGTTCAGCGAGAGCGGTTTCCAAAGTTATTTCGTCGCCAACGAGTGTAACCGTTCGATCAAAATAAGATTCCATCGCTGGGTGTTGCTCGATGGTGCCGGCGATCGCCCAGACCGGCTTCCCAGCCGCTTTCGCTGCTGCCGCGACGCCGAAAGGTCCTTTTCCTTGCAGCGATTGTGAGTCGAGTTTGCCTTCGCCCGTAATCACGATATCAGCGGCAGCAATCCGCTCTTTGAGCTTTAGCCGCTCGGCGACCACTGCGAAGCCGGAGACGAGGTGTCCATCAAGAAAGGTCATGATCCCGTATCCCAGTCCTCCAGCGGCTCCGGATCTTGGAACTGCGGCATGATTTACGCCGAGCTCACGTTCAATTAGATGGACAAATTTGGCGAGGTCGCGATCCAGGCTCTCGACCTGTTCGGGACTTAATCCCTTTTGTGGTCCGAACGTGTAGATCGCCCCCGTTTGCCCCAGCAATCTGGTTTCCACGTCGGCTAACCCAACAACCTGAGGCGTCTTGTTGAGGCTCGATCTCTCGATGCTAGCGATATCAGCGAAGTGCACCGGAAACGGCTCCAGCAGCCGGCCAGCAGCATCGCGGAATTTGTATCCCAGGGCTGCGGCGATCCCAATCCCGGCGTCAACCGTCGCGCTTCCTCCCAGGCCGACGGAGATTGGTGCTAAGCCCTCCTCGATCAACTTACGGATGATGACGCCGGTGCCGTAGGTATTGGATCGAAGCGGTTGGCGTTCATCCTTGGCGATCTGCCATAGGCCGGAAGCTGCGCTCATATCGAAGAAGGCTTCGCCTCCAGAAACGAAATATTGGGCAGATAGCGGCCGGCCAAGTGCATCAACGGTATCCATGCTTCTCGGCTGTGCGCCGAGTTGCACGGCTAAAAGAGCGGCGGTGCCTTCTCCTCCATCCGCGATCGGGAGAATATCGACCAGAGCTTCTCCATCTTGCTCGCGGACGACCTCTGCCACAATGCGGCCTACTTCTTGAGCGGATAGAGTTCCTTTGAATTTATCAGGAGCAATTAGGTAACGCACGGGAGGGGGTGGAGGTGAGAGGTGAGAGGTGAGAGGTGAAAGGCCTGCCCTGAGCAAGCATTAAGCGCGTCGAAGGGCCTGCCCTGAGCTTCTCGACAAGCTCGAAACAGGCAAGCATTTAGCGCGAAGGGTCGAGCTCGATATTTTCAAGAAGATTTATGGGTGATAGCTTTCCGGATTCGGGTCACCGACTCCGGGGATCGAAAGCCCGGGAATCGCACCAGCCAATCATGAACAGAATTGGTAAGTTCGGTTGGCAGGAGGGGCTTGGTGTGAGCCAGCGCCTCTAGTTCTGGGACAACCTGGGCTGCGATTTGCTCCAGCATCCGATCGGCTGCAGCAACGGGGTCCAGTCCTTCGGCTAAAGCGGCTTTGTACAGAGCCATGCCGTCCAGACAGCAGGTTTTAGTTCTCGGGTAAAAGCTGAGCATGAGGTTCCATGGATCATGGCCTTGGTCGCCGCCCCGCCGAAAATCGGTGCGGAGCAGCAGAGCCGGGATATCAGCAAACTTTGCGACCATGAACTCTACGACAGTCCCGGAGTCGATTTCAGAACCATCGAAATT
>JAFAHI010000153.1 GCA_019237325.1 Verrucomicrobiota bacterium
CCGGAGCTGATCGAAGAAATCGCTCGGGGCAGAGCATTGGACCTGACGACCAGTGCTGCCGACTATATGGCAGCTCTGCAGGCCAATCCGGAGCACCTGGAGCCTTTGGAATGGGTGAGATCTTTCCGCGAGTCTGAGGTATTACGAATCTTGCTCCGGGATATTTTAGGCGTCGCTTCGCTAGGGGAGCTGCAGGCCGAAATGACAAACTTGGCGGACGCGTGTGTCCGGTTCTGCCAAGGAAACATTCCAGGCGCGGACCGGCTCACCATCGTGGCGCTCGGAAAATTCGGCGGTCAAGAACTGCTTTATGGTGCGGATCTGGACGTCGTCTTTATCGGAGAAGAACCGGGACCGGCAGGACAATGGATTGCGGCGCTCAGCGCGACGACCAACGCCAGCCGGGTCTTTCCAATCGATACTCGGTTACGGCCGGAGGGAGATCACGGTATGTTAGTGATTACTCTCAGTGGTTATGAGTCCTATTTCAACGGACGAGCGCAAACCTGGGAGCACCAGGCTTTGACCAAGGCGCGGGTGATTTCCGGCCCCGAACAGGCGGAAGTCGACAAGCTGATTACCAAGGTCTGGGAACGGCTCCGAACCAGACCCCAGGCCAAGGCGGAAATTGCTGGTATGTATGAACGCATCGTAAAACAACGCGCCAAGGGAGGCGATTGGCCGGAGTTCAAGACCGGTCGCGGCGGATTGATCGGCATCGAATTCCTGGTACAATCGCTCGAAATTGAGCTCGGGGTTCGGGAACCGAATACCTTGAAAGCCCTGGAGCTCGTGGGCGGGCGGTTCGGGAAAGACGAGTCAGAGATGTTGGCTAACGATTATCTTTTCTATCGACGAATCGAATCGATCTTGCGGCGGGCGAACAATCAATCTGTTTCCAGTCTGCCTGCGCAGGACTCGGAGCTAACCAAGCTTGCACTGCGCATGGGATTCCAGGATCGCGGGGGATTCACCGATGAATATCGTCTACGTCGCACCCGGGACGATGAAATGGTGCGGAAGTATTTTTATGGAGCGTAACACCACTTTGGTGGGGCGAGGCTCCGGCATAACCCAATCATTTAAGCAAAGCCGCTTGCTACACTGGACTGCTGGCGGACCGGGCCTAACGATCGCCGAGCCGCCGTGTGTTCTGCCCAGCGGTCGAAACGATGAAAGGGAGGGCGCGCGTCCTCGCGCGCCGGGGGGGCGGTCTGTAATGATCGAATTGATATACGCGCCACCGGGAAACATGGGCGAGCTTCGAGAACGACGGATCGCGAGGACGCGATCCCTCCCGATTTGACGCACCGTGCCGAAGCGCGTTTCCATCCAACTGTTTAACCATGTCGACGATGCCTGGACGGATGGGTTGCGCGACTGGCTAGAAACAGGATCTGAAGCGGCATTGTCCGGCCAAAAAGTCTGGATGGTTTGCCGCTCGTTTGTTCAAGCAAATTGGTTGCGCCGGCGTTTTCTGGAAGAGAGCAAGACCTTAATGGGGGTCCGGTTTCTCGATCTCCGCCGGCTTCGGCGTGAGCTGTGCCTGCGAGCTGATCTACCAACTCCTTCTTTTGGCCGGGAGACGTTGAGCCTCATTCTGCGAGCAAACATGACGGAGCCGGAAGCTGCGTCCGCTTATGCCGGGCAACTGCTCGATACCATGGACAAGCTTGCGGCCTGCGGCTGGTTAGACAGGTTCGGCCCTGATGCAGCCTTGAATGCACTCCACGTGACGCAGACTCTGCGGCCGGCGGTGCGCTCGATTATCGACTCGTTACTTTGGCGCCCGCGAGTAGATCAGACCTTGGTCGAAAAGCGGGTCAAGATTCCAGACCTACGTCTCGGGTTCTTCGGACTGGACGCCCAGTCCCTGGATCAACAAGCACTCGTTGCGGCTGCGGTGTCCGCGTCAGAGCAAGCCCATTTTTGGGTCGCACAACCGTTAGTGGCCCAGGATATTTTCATGCGCTGGGTTGAGCGGCTCGAGAATAGTTTGCGTGCCACGGTTACGGTGGCCGCCAGCGAAGGTAAGGCCCCGCCTTATGAGGACGTGGTTAGTCAGTTTGTTTATCCGACTCAGCCGCCGAAGATGGTCCCTCGAGTGGTTCGAGGCGTTCGTTGGTCGGACCAGATCCGCGCGGTGGTGGCGGCGGTGCAAGCGGAGTTCAACGCTGGCCGTCGCGACCTCGCCGTCGCCATCCCTCAAAACTCACCATCCGGTGCGGCCATCGTGGAGGCATTGATCGCAGCGGGAATCCCGGTCAGCGACGAGTTTCGCTCAAATGCGATACTGGCTTTCTCAGAAAGGGTTCATCGCTGGCTAGCCGATTGGGTTGCCGGTCCGCGAACGCCGGAAAAGCTGTTGCAATTATTTGGTTTGCTCGCGCATGGACCGGAAAGCTACGGACGGTTTCGCGACTATTTGCTAAAACAGTTTGATAACCGGCAGACGCGCCTGGTAGCGGAGCTCTTACCGGCCGACAGCGGCTATCTGTGGCTCCGGGAAGTATTGGAATTTGGGCCAGACTGGCCGCGAAACGGTTCCTGGAAACAGCTGGATGCCAAATGGTCTGAAACGCTTACCCGGTTTCAAGAATTTCTAACTCAGCATCGATCTTTCTTTCGCTCAGTGCGGATCTCCCTCGAACCGTTACAACCGAATTGGGACGAAATCGGGAACGCGTTGGGAGACCTCTCAATTTCATCGGGCCTCTTTCTCCGGTTTGTGTCCGATTCACTTTCTGCGCCGAGCCGGATTGGGCATCGAGGAGCTTCACACCGCTATGCCCCAGTTGTAGTGAGTACGCCGGAACAATTGCATGCGACCAGCTGGGACGCGGTGATCTTGGTCGATGGGATCGGCGATCTGTGGACACGTCCGGTTGAACAGGATTCGCTCCTCAGCCAGGAATTCAGGGCTCAGGCACGGGATGGGGGATTCTTGCTGCCAACGATTCAGGATCAGGCATCGCTTCGTGAAGACGCGATCCTCCAATTAATCCAGCACGCCCGGTCTTCCGTGACGCTTTGCGGGTACGCGAAAGAGGAGAGCGGTGAAGAAGTAGACGCCAATCGGTTTGTTACGTTTCTCGAGCACAGTCTTGGCGCTGTGCCGATCTTGTTTGAACCGCCACCGATCGAGGCCGTGATTCTGTTTCCACAACTGGGAAAGATTCGCCAAGACCGATGCGATCCGGAACATGGTTTTGACGAGTACCTGTTTAACTTCAGCAGCCTTGATCTGAAGGCAGATGCCTGGCCGGCATCGGATCTGCAGAGAGCGATTTCGGCGCCCGGCACCTTTGCCCTTAGGCAATTGTTCGGTCTTAGACGGACGTGGGATCGGCGTTTTGAACGAGATGGCCGGAGGACTTTGGGCGTCACCCTTCATGAGCTTATGAAGGTGATCCTGCGTCATCCGTTAGGGGATCTATTTAAGGAAGGTATGGGAGATCTGCGGCAGAGTCCCGCATTGAAGCAAAGCAGCGGTCCGAATGCTTACCGGCACATCACAAAGATCGCGCTGGGTTGGAACCTGCCGCCGGAGGATGCGTGGTGGCAATCGGTGATCGCCAAAGCCGCTCACTTGGTTGCAGGCATGTCGCAGAAGGTAATGGATCGGTTGGTAGATTTTCCTTACGGAATTTCGGAATATTCTTCGGGCGATAAAATCGTGCCTGAGCTGCAATTATTTTTAAAAGGTCGCTTCGATCTTTTGTTGGCCAATGTTGACCACATCGATGGAGCCGACATTCTTATAATCGACTTCAAGACAACGAACTCGATTCGGCGCTTGAACGCGGACACAGGCGAAGGTTTTCAGATCATCGCGTACACCTTGTTAGCCAAAGAGATGGGCGCGGCGCATTGTCGCCAGTTTGTGTTCACGCCCGCCGCCGCAAAGGAATTGGATCTTAGCGACAAGGCTGAGGAGATCATCGCGAAGTTGAACGAATTGTCTTGGATCCAAGAGACTCACTGTTTTGGGCATGCGCCGCTGTTGAAGCAGGAATTCGCGATTAATGAAGCGATGCCGTTAGCAACGCTGACTATCCCAGTTTGGGTCTTGCGGAAGAAACGAGCATTGATGGTGGAGGGGATTTTAAACACGCAAAACGAGGATCCACCCATGACCTCTTAATCGTCCTCGTACTCGTCGTCGTCCTCGTACTCGATCGTGACCCAGCGTTATCCACCTCCCACAACCTCTCAAACTTCCAAAATGTTCGACCACGAAAAACTCGATGTTTATCAGCTCGAGTTGAAGTTCCTCGCTTGGGCTACCGAATTTTTGGTCGAGCTGATCGATGTTCCGTCCCGGGTGAATAAGCGAGAGCTAAGCGACCAACTCGACCGAGCGAGCCTTTCGGCGGTTTTAAATACTGCAGAGGGAAATGGGAGGCGTCAGGGGAAACAGCGCGCCAAATTCTTTGATGATGCGCGTGGGTCGGTCTTTGAATGCGCGGCGTGTTTGGATGCATCAGTAGCGAAGAAGTTGTCTTCCGTTGAGCGCATCCAGCCCGGCAAGGACCTGTTAGAGCGCATTGTCGCGATTTTGTCGAAGTTGGTCGAGAGGTTTGACCCGGACATGTATCGCGTCAGGGAAGGGGACGATACGGTGGGTGACGCCGAAACGATCGAGGACGAGGACGACGACGAGTACGAGGACGATAGGTCGGGAAGGGAATCGCACTTATGAGCATTTCCACAGACCAGGAGGCACGGGAGCGCTTTACGACCGAACTCGACCGAAACTTCTGCGTCGTTGCAGGAGCAGGATCAGGCAAGACCACAGCCATCGTGGAACGGATTTGCCGGTTAGCAATGCACGACCGAAATGCTTTGCGGCGCCTGGTTGTGGTCACCTACACGAAAAGTGCGGCTATCGAGTTCAAGAGTCGTTCCCGGCAAAACTTGTTGCGCACTGCTTCGGAAACAGATGCGCTCGACTATTTGCGAGCGCTGGAACAAGCCTATTTCGGCACTATCCACGGTTTCTGCTTCAACTTGATTCGTGAGTTTCGCAGCCGGCTCCTGATTCCGGAACAGCCACGTGTGCCGACCGAGGACGAACAGAACGTGCTCTGGGAAACCTTTGTGACGGATTCCCAAGAGTTGAATGAATTGCTGCAGCATCCGGTCACTCACTCTCTGCTGAGAGTCTGCACGCTGTCTGATCTTTTATACATCGCCAAAAGGTTCCGGCCAAGCATGCCACGGAGCGCGCCGGCTAAACGGATGCCGATTCCCGATGGCACCAGGACCAGAGCGACCATTCTAAACAATAAAAGATCCGAAGAGGTCAAAAAGAGAGCCATAGCCTCGCTGGATGCATTCGCCGTTACCATGTCGGCCGATGCTGGGTTTAGCCTTTTGCCGGTTTGTGACAGCACGAAGGGAAAACTGATCGAGGCGTTTAAACAGGACATGGCGCCGCTGGTAAAGTGGCTGCAGGAAGCTGCTGAGTGGTTCGGAGATCGGTTGGCCAGGAGTTTTCGTAACCGTTGTCTGCAAGAAGGCATTTTAAGCTTTAACAACCAGATCGACGTTTGCCTCGAGCTGCTACAACAGTCGGATATCCTTGATCAATTACGGGGTCGCGAATTTATCGTGATTGTCGATGAAGCCCAGGATACCGACTCCCGCATGTTCCAGATTTTTGTGGAACTAACCAGGCCGCAAAACGAACGCTTTGGGAACTGGCCTGATGCCGGGAAACCTCCAATACCGGGCAGATTCTGTTTAGTTGGCGATCCGCGGCAAACTATTTTCGAGAGAGGTGCGACCAGCCGGTTTGCCAAGCTCTGTAAATATTTCGGAGACGGCGATGGCGGCGAATTGCTCCGTTTTAACGTTACTTATCGATGTGCAGAAACGGTTGCCCGGCGTATCAACGAGTTATTCGCCTCACACGAGGTTGAAGAAGTGCCGTTGGACGATCTGGCGGCTCAGGCCGGGGCGCCGCAAGGCGCGGTTGGACGCCTGTTGTTCAATCCAGGACAACCCATAGATAGTGAAGACGAGATCGAGCCGTTGTTAGTAGAAAGCGATGCCGTGGCCCAGTGGTTAGCCCGAGTAGGACCTGCCGGTCTGGGCGCGAGTTCCTGGAGTGATCTGGCCATCATTGCTCCCCGGCACGATTGGTTGATAATCGCCGGTGACGCGCTAAAGAAGCATCGAGTTCCGTTTAGCTTTTTCCGGCCAAAAGTTTCCCGTTCGGGCATCGCTGCTTTTGCTTGGCCGGTATCACTCATTTATACGCTGATAAATCCATGGGATAAGTTCGAGCGTTATGGGGTCCTGAGAGAAATCTTCGGGGTCGCGGATACCGACTTGTTACGAGCCGCCAAAGGAATAGGGGATCCGGGCCTCATTTATCGCGAAGCGGAAAAGCTTTTAAGCGAGTTGCGTAAGCTTTGCCAGGAAGCGGGCTCACTATTGTACTTTGTGGATCGATTGCTGGAACGGGTTCAGCTGATGGACCGGCTCATTGCCGTCGGGGAAGCCACGGTTGGACTCGATCAACTGCGCTGGGAAGCGGCCCTGGCTGATGAACGCGGCTTGAGCTTGGAGCAGTTCCTGGAAGAACTTCTAATTTGGTTGCAAGACTCGGCTGAGCCTACCAAAGCTCCGGCAAAAGGGGTTGAGCTGATTACCATCTTTTCCGCTAAAGGTCTGGAGTGGGACTGGGTGATTCCGATTGGCCTCAGAAAGAAGTTTTCCAGTCCTAACCAACCTTACCCCCGGGTTCAAAATCTGGAGATTAACCAAGTTGTCTGGTCGAGCGTCAGCGAGCGCGCGGCTCGCGACGAGGAAGCCGAGAAGGCCAATATAAAACGATTGCTCTATGTCATGCTGACTCGAGCAAAACGCGGGATCGTGATAGCGACTCCGGACGGTGAATATCGACCGGGTAAGCAAGGAACGGCGTTTACCGAGGTGGTGCCCGATAACGCCATCGAGCTTCCTTTGGCCGATGAAATGCTCAGTTTTAGCGAGGCAGAAAGGATTGCGCTCGTTGCCACCGTTCTTCCCGTTCCCGGCTCGCGCGACGTTCTCGGCGTTCCCGGCGCTCACGGCGTTCCTCACGTTGTGGAACTGGTGCGACCCTTTCAGTTAGCCGACGATTCTCCGGTACTCCATCTCCAGTTTGCTGAAGCAGCAGGTGCTTACGATTACGGAAGATGGTGGCATACCTGGATCGAGATGTTTCCTTGGGGCGATGATCAAACCCGATGGGAGGAGTACGCCCAGAGGGCTGAGCCACCGGCGATTTACGATGATCGAGCGAAAAAAGAGATTGCCGCTTTGCTTGCCAACCAAAAGCTCCGCGAATTCTGTGGTGGAGCCGCTTGGTTTCAAGCTGAATTTCCTTTCTCTTGGCCTAAGGCTTCAGTCGAATGGTATGAAGGAGTTGTCGACCTGATGATCGCACGTCCGGATCACCAGGTGATCGTGATCGACTGGAAAACGAATCAGGCAGCTGAGTCGGAGACGCCAGATGCTTTGGCCGAAAGATTGCGACAAACCTATTTGCCACAATTGGAAGGCTACCGCTCCGCGTTGAACGCGACCGGAAAGACCGGCCCGGTTGAAATCGCGATCTATTCAACTGTTTTGGGTAGATTCGTCTAGTCAAACTTGGTAGAGGCTCC
>JAFAHI010000381.1 GCA_019237325.1 Verrucomicrobiota bacterium
TTCATGACGCAACAGTCCTACCGGGTTCTCTTTCACTGCCTTTTGTAATTTCGGACCAAATTGCAGCGCGGGTAGCAGACCCCTCAGCGCATTCACGCGCATTCCGAGGTAAATTACTACCAACTCAGGATAACCGGAGAGGTCTACAGTGAATCGTGTTCGTGTTTGTTGATCGTGACGCTTCATTCAAATCACGTTAGGCTAATGGTAGGCTTGCTTAGTGCCGCTGGAAGACAAAAAGCCAATCTTTGGCTCCACCCAAAAGTTTCTCGCTCGTCGCTACCACACGACCGAGGCCAAAGCCGTCCATGTCTCACCAGGTCGCGTAATTTCCATGTCGCTTTTCGTACTTTTGTTGGAATTTAACCCCTATCAGCGCCGTGTAGCCGTCGTTATCCTTGGCATTGACGTCGGCTCCCTTGGCTAGAAGCGGCCGCATCGCCACGCTGGGCCACTTGCGGGTCCGCGATTTCTCAAACTGAAATCTTCTCAATCTCATCCAGCGTAAGTTGGTCATCGGTTCTATCGTACAGCTTTTTGGATGGTTACCCAGAGAAAGCACCTCTCCGAAACAAGTGTATATCGATAAGCGGAATCGGAACTCGAAGGACATTCGCTGGCCAGGAGATGCATGCGCCGAGTAATACGAGCTTGGCAATGGATTCGTTTCTTTGGGCAGTAAAATCTCGCTCTTCCATCTTAGAATTTCAGCTTTAGTTAGGCGACCGAAGGGAATTCAACTCCATCTGGGTTTGACGGGCACGTTCTTCATTGCCTCATATTGGTTATATCATAGGTGCTCTCCCGAATTCTCCATGTATCGCCCTCATGGAATAAGACCCATGAATACGTGCCCTCCGCATGTATAGTACCCGCGGATGGCTCTTCAAAAGTATCGCTCCATGTTCCGGTCGCCCGTAACTCGTTACCTGCCGCAATTGCCTCATTGACTAGGGTGACCACGTTCTTGGAATGAACCTCCCCGAAATAGTGTTTTGCGTAGAGTTCTTCGATTGCCTGGCGACCATGAAATGTTCCTTCTGGTGTATTAAAAACCGCGTCCTCAGCATAGAGCCCAGCAATGATCACTGCATCTTGCCTATTGAACGCCGCGTCATAGCTCGAAGCCAACGCACGGACCCGCTGGGTAGTTTCTCCATCAACCGCGTCATTCTGTTGAGCGAGGGTCGGTGGAGCAAAGCTAATCGTCAATCCTACAAGGGCAATTACAAAGAGGATTTTCATTGATACCTCCCGATGTGTTGGATTTTGTCGGTTTTTGCTCGAGTAAGCGCCGGCACCCAAAGTCATGCCTTTTTTGCGGAACACTTGTTAGCCCGCAGACAACATCGCAAAAAGATGTCGGACCACACTGTCTGCATACTCGAACACTTTCATTACCTTCTTTTCGTCCAGTATGTCCTTAGCAATGATTTCGAACGCGGGACTTGTTGAGGCGGGTAACGAAACAATCTTTTCCTCTCCAGTTTCAATATCCCTCTGCCTCACCTGCTCGAATACCGCGTCTTTTGTGATTTTTTTGAATATTGAAATGACTGTACTTGTTACGGAGATCTTTCGCGAAGGAGCGAAGGCTCTTCTCGTGCTTTTCGTCAATCAATCCCGCTTTCCTCGCACGGACGATCGCAGGATAACGTAATTTCTTCAAATGCCTCCCAAGCGGAGGTGGATCGGGTCCCGCTCCATCGGAGAGCATAGAATTTGGCCGGCTGAGTTCAAGAGTTTTGAAATTTCATGATGGTAACGTCTGGGGTCGTACACAAGTCGGCCAACGGAGAGTGCCCTTAACTGCACATGCGGATAGCGGGGCTCCGGGCGGATTACCATAAGCTACCGCAGTGACGTCGGCGAGACGTGTCCCGCTAAAAAGACCTTCCATTGCCGCCAATGTCACCGACTGATACTTCCCTACCATCTTCGCCTGAGAGTCACCGGTCCGACAAAAATTTATTGTGCCTAAGTGCCTCAGGATCAAGGGTCGAGTTTTTGGCAAAAAGGCAACAAACGCGAGTTTTTACGCAAGATCAGAAAAGTTGCAACACTTCCGTTTTTAGCTGCTCCTTCAATCTCCACGATAAATTCTTCTACCAACTCCAGCCGGTCCCGGTACTTTTCCCGGAGATACTGCTTGCAAATGTCCGCCGTTTGTTTTTGTCGGTTCTT
>JAFAHI010000572.1 GCA_019237325.1 Verrucomicrobiota bacterium
ACCGGCTCATGGACGCATCGATCAACTGGTGGACACGATGTAATTCGAAGCTGTCGATTCCCCAATAGTAATCGAGCCCAACAAAATCCTGCTGACCGGCGCATTCCTTGGGACAGAACAGTTCCGGCAATTTTCCGGCCATCCCCAGATGCCACCAATTACTATTCAAAATGGTGCCCACAACGCTGCAGATCCTGAGTACCGGTTCAAAAAAATGAAGCCACGAGCGGAGCGAGTTCACCCGTTCGTCCATCCGGAGAAGTTCGAATTGTACAAAACCGCGCTGGCCAAAGATTCGTTCTCCTACCTGTTCGGCCAGCTCGATTTCTTTCTTCAATCGTTCGGGCAAGGAATCCGCATTTGGGTCGAAAGTCACACCTACCCGGAGATGGCCCCGGCTCCGGATTGCCTCAATCGAGCGGCCATGAACGGGGGTTCCTGCGGGTAGGTCTCCGGCGACGACGGCGTTGACCAGGTTCAGCAAATCTGGCTTACCTCGAGCGACCGCAACGGCGCAGTCTCTTTGGTCCAAGGGGTCGTCCAGCATTTCCAGGGAGGAAGAAAGTCCGACGTGCGCAATCCTTACCTCGTCGGCAAGGAAGCCATCGATCCACCCCGCCTCCAAAGCCTCTAAAGCGTTATGATGAGTCTCGAACGGTCGGGGCATCGAGTTGGGCGCCAACCGAGCCAGCGTACGATTTGCAACGGAGCCGCGTACATAACCGACTCGGTGACCGTTCAGATCAGCCAACTTGGCGATGCCGCTTCCCTTCCTCACCACCAAACGCTCGGTGCTTTCATCATATGACTTCGAGAACGCGACCTTCGCTGCTCGATCTTGAGTTGGTGCGAATTGAGCAATCACCAGATCGACCGAGGTTGGCGGCGGTACCGGCGGTTCAGCCACGATCTTCGATCGCCGTTCGAATTGTTCCTTGGAGTGGGTACGCGTCGCCACGAAATCGATACACCATTGCAGCGCTGTCGGCAGCCCTAACACAAAGGGATTAGCCCCGACCTTGGCCGCCGGGTTTTTCTGCCGGATGGTTTCTCTGGCCAATCGGTGCCCCACAAAGATATTACGAACCAATTGCGCGGCCCGGTCCAACTGCATCGAAAGCGAGAGCTCAGGTCCGCCTCCGGGTGGGACCAAATACGTTTCCTGCCACCACGGTTTCACGTAGCCGTACACCAATAGGTTCGGCTCATTAAAACTGATCCAATAAGGAACCAAATCGGCGATCGCCTCGACCACCTGCGAGACATAAGCCTGGTACCAGGTAGGAAAGTTCTGTGAGATCATTCCGCCTCGTTCTTGAACATGTACTGGCCAGGTAAAATGATGGAGCGTTACCAGCGGCAACATCCCAGCATCGCGGATAGCCGAGGCAACCTGCCGGTAGTGTTCTAGCACGGAGGCATCGAATCGACCCGGCGCCGGTTCAACTCGAGACCAGGCAATCGAGAATCGGAAAATTTTGCATCCGAGGTCGCGCGCAAGGCCGATATCCTCCGGGTATCGATTCCAGAAATCGGTCGCTTTACCCCGTAAGGTTTGGCCCGCTAGTCGTTCCCATTCGTCCCGGAAATCCGGGAAGGTTGGATCAAAGGCCTCGGCTTGATGATCTGCCGTCGCCACGCCAAATAGAAGCTTGGGTAATTTCACGCGCAGGAAGCAATAGCAAATAGCAGCTGGCAAATGAAGACCGAGTTGTACACACCTGCGCGACCAAGGCTCTCCGGACTGCAGATCGACCGGTGAGCAGCAAATGAGCAACCCGAATTTGCTATCGGCTGTTGCTATTCCGTCCGCTTTAGCGGAGGAGAAGGCATGAATCCTCTGCTGTCACAGATTCGTGGGCAACTCCCAAATGAGACAGTTCCGTTTGGATTGTTGTTTCAAGCAAAGATTATCGAAGGCAAAAGAGCAGCCTTTATCGACGCCGCGCATGCGGCTCAAGAAGCGACGGAGAAAGAACCTGGCAATATTTTCTATCGGTTCTTCTGGGATGCGCAGGATCCTTTGCAATACGTTTTACTTGAGGCCTGGCAAGACTTTGGAGCCCTAGTATCGCATTTCGAAACCAGTCATTTCAGTCGATTCGGCGAAGAAGTTCAATCGTTAAGGGAAGGATCCCCGACGGTCGAGGTGTTGTTGGATCTTTGAAAACGAGCGCATGCTCGTTCCTCTGAGGACCCAGGAGGGAGAGAAGCGTGAGGGCGTTTCGGCGTACCGGCCTAGCTTCGTGTGCGGGTCTGAGCAAACGGATGGGACCTATGAGACCGATGGGACTAATGGGAGCCGACCCATAGGTCATATAAGTCCCATAAGTCGCATTCGTTAGCAGCGCCCATCATTGGCTTCAATGCACCTCGGCGCCAATACATCGCTGCGCCCCCTCTCCCGGCTCCTGGCTCCTCAGAGAAATGAGCAGGCGCCCATCCTCAAGCCGCTTCGCCCACCGGCACTTCTTGCTGTCCGCCTCCTAGTGCGGCCCGGACTCTCCCGCCCAGCCATAGCCCGATGATCGCCCAGCCGAGGTAAATCCAACCGATCAGGCCAAATCCGACTAGCTGATGGTTAGGGCCGTCACGGATAATCAAACCGGCGCCTGCGGCGGCAACCGCACTGCTAAACTGAGCCACAGAAGAGTTGATGCTCATAAACCCGCCGCGATGGGCAGGGGTCACACTGCTAGTGATCATCGTGATCGCGGGCACAAACCGCCCCGTCATGCAGACCATGAAAAGAGTCGAGACCGCAATCGCAACGGTTGCCGGGACCACCGGCAAATGTGTGATGAGAAAAGCAGCAACCATTGAACACACAATCATGATGCCAAACATTCGCATCCGGCCGAAGCGATCAGCCAACCTGCCGACGCCATTCATGGTGAATAGGGTAAAAAAGCCACCAACGAGATAAACCATTCGGAGTTCGGCGGCGCTCAGTCCTACGTTGTTCACCAGGTAATTTGCAAGATCGGGGATTATCAGGAAACCACCAATGGTGATCACTGCCATCAACGCCAGAGCTCGGAGGTGATCTCCGTTGAACAAAATAGCGGTAAACCGGTGAATCGGAGTTTCGGCGCGGCTCAGTGCCAGGTGCGCACGAACTTTTGGCAACTGGATTAATGCGCAGACCCAAACCACCGCGCTTAACCCGGCCAAGGCGACAAACGGAACATGCCAACTCAACGTGTCCGCGAGATAAAGGCCCAATGGGATACCGGCTACTTGAGCCACAGAGAAGGCTGACATCACCGTTCCCATCGCTGAAGCTCGGCGGGCTTCCGGGACCAGGTCACCGACTATCGCCAGGCTGATCCCCCCAACAATGCCGCCAAAGCATCCAGCCAACGCCCGGGCAAAGACTAACACCCCGTAAGTGGGTGCTAGCCCACAAAACAATGTGCCGATCGTGAACCCACCATAGATCGTCAAGAGAGCCATTTTTCGATCGAACCGGTCCAGGAAAAGCGCGGCGCAGATCCCCGCCAATCCCGCGGCGCCGGCATAAGCCGAAACGGCTAAATTAAATGCCGGCGTATTGATGTCGAAGATCCGCATCAGCTGCGGCCCGAGCGGCATCATTATCACAAAATCGACGGCAACCGTGAACTGAAGCGCCGCCAGCATCAGCAGTAGGAACCATTCTGACAGCGGCCGGCGCAGGACATCTGCCTGCGATCGAAGTTCTGGAGCCTTAATCAAGATCGTGATTCTCGATGAAACGGTGGGTTCTGTCAAAAGAGCCCGAACCGGTAGGGCGTTGGTATGCTGCAACCCACGGCTCGGCCCGCTCTAAGGACCAACAAAGCCTGGTGGTAACACGATAGCGCACTCCCTTGCTCAAACCCTCAGGTCTTTCGGGAGCCTCGCCTCACCAATGTTGAGCAACGCCACGCGGCAACAAAGCAATTTGCTATTGCCGCGTAGCGGCGCGCTGGCACCCTATTGCAAATAGGGCCGCAACAATGCCAAATCAGCTGCACTAAGCCGCTCTTTAGCGGTCTTTGCCTGATGCCAGTATGGGTACAACAATCTTGGCTGGCTGGCTTTATCTAGACGCGTGCGTTCCTCAGCGGTCAGCTTAACGTCAGCAGCTCCTAAGTTGTCTTTAAGCTGTTCCTCGCTCCGGGCTCCGATGATCAGCGATGTGACTCCGGACCGGCCAAGCATGTACGCCAAAGTGATTTGCGCGGCTGAAACTTTGTGGTTACCCGCGATCTCGACCAGCGCATCAATGATATTGTAAAGCTGGTCCTCGTCGTGAATCGGTGGTTCACCCCAGTTATTCAGATGGCGGGAGCCGTCGGGAGCTGTTTGGCCGCGTCGATACTTACCGGAAAGCAGACCGCCCGCCAACGGGCTCCAAACCAAGATTCCCAGCCCTTGATCTAGAGTGATCGGCACGAGCTCGTATTCCGCGTCTCGCGCTTGCGGCGAATAATAGATCTGCTGGCTGACGTACCGCACGTAATTGCGCCGGTCAGAAATCGCCAGGGCCTTCATCAGATGCCAGCCGGAATAATTCGAACAACCAATGTAACGGACCTTCCCCGAACGAACCAACGTATCCAGCGCTTCTAACGTCTCGTCCAATGGGGTTTCTCCATCCCATTCATGGATCTGATAGAGATCGATATAATCCGTGCGCAACCGGCGCAGGCTATCCTCGCACTCCCGAATGATGTGAAACCGGGAAGCGCCCCCTTCGTTGGGACCATCTCGCATCACCATCCTGAATTTCGTTGCAACCAACACTTGATCGCGCCGGCCCTCCAAGACTTGGCCGAGAATTTCCTCCGATAAGCCGTGGGAATAAATATTTGCGGTGTCGAAAAGATTAACCCCTGCTTCAATGCAAAGGTCCACCTGACGACGGGCTCCCTTCACATCTGTGGCGCCGACCTTGCTAAAGACGCTTTCGCCTCCAAAGGTCATCGTGCCT
>JAFAHI010000747.1 GCA_019237325.1 Verrucomicrobiota bacterium
GTTGGATCGTCGGCCGAAAGCGACCTCTCCCGATCTTCCTGCCCAAGGAGCTGATTCAACCATTGACCATCTGGTTGGATGCCTCGTACATCGGCCCGAATTTTATCCCATTTGAACTCCAGTTTCAGGCATGGGAAGACAGCCATCGGGTCAACATCTGCGGCATAAATGTTCGGGTAGCGCCCACGACCCACTTGGATTCGTTGGTCAAAAAGTTCGGTAACGACCGGTTTCACCCGTTTAGCCTGAGTTTCGATGCTCCCGACTTCGAATTTGTGGCCTCTGCCGATATTGGCGCCCCGGAGGATTTACTGTCTCAGTTGGAGAACGGAACCGATCTGCTGATCTGCGAATTGGCTCATTTTCCGCCGAAAAGCCTGTTTCGATTTTTGCAGAAGTTCAGGATCAGCAGGTTGGTATTAACGCACTGCTCGGCCGAGGTCTTGGCCAAGGTCGACTCAGTAGTAGCCGAAGCGCGCGCAATGCTGCCAAAGACCGAGATAATTTTTGCGGAAGACAAGATGAAGGTTCAGCTGGCGGCCAGGAAGTAGGGACGAAGCGCCGGACAGAGGGGTGGCTGCCCGTGGAGCGTTGCCTCGCTCGCGAGGCCGACGGTGAGCAGGGGAAATTGTGAGACGTGTCTCATTTTTTCAGCGCTCTATGCCGTAATCCATGCCTCTTTCCCACTACGGCCTAGCCTCACGATTCGGTCGGATCCATCACCGGCCCTGCTCACCATCGGCCTCGCAAGCGAGGCAGCGCTCCACTTGTGGCGACCCCCTCCGGACAGGCCGCCAAATAAGCCGCCTGAATTTCTTATTGAGCCACACCCGCTCTTACCTATGTTCAAACCTCCTTATGGATTCTGAACTGCAAGCTTTGGTCGACTCGGGAAAGATTGCGGCGAAGACAGGCCAACAGCTTCAACAGTTAAAACCGGGAACATATTGTCAGCACAAAAGTTGGGGCTTCGGGCAGGTCAAAGCCTGGAATTTGCTACTGAATCAAGTGGTTGTTGATTTTGAGAGCAAGAAACATCACACGATGCAGCCGCAATATGCGGCTGAGTCTTTACAACCACTGCCGGAAGACCATTTTCTGGTCCGAAAAACGACCGGCCTCGATGCGCTCAAGGCGCAGGCAGCCGATGATATCCCCGGTTTCTTCGTGCAGCTGCTTAACGGATTCGGCGGAAAACTAAGCCAAGATCAGATCCAGAAGGCTGTAACGCCAGAGGTCGTCACAGAAGCCGATTTCAAGAAATGGTGGGACAACGCCAAGAAGATTTTGCGCAAGGACGGTCGATTCGCCCTTCCCGCTAAAAAGACGGAACCGATCAGCGTCCGGGAACAAGCGCTCAGCTATAGCGACGAGTTAATTGAGGCGTTCCAAAAGGCGAGACAGCTCAAAGATCAGGTGAACCGGGTTAGCCAGATCGTAAAGAACGCCGGTATTTTCGGAGACAAGACCGATGCCCTGCAAGCTGTAGTAACGCAGGCGGAAGAAAGCACCAGCCGCAACCGGCGTCTGCACCCGGCACAAGCAATGGAGCTGTTGATCGAGCGCGACGATTTGCTGAAAGAGTTGCCGAGTTTAATCGCTGGCCCAATTAGCCTGGCCCAGCTGTTGCAGGAACACGAGTCTAGACTCGGCCAAATTGTTTCCCAGGTGGCGGTGGCTCGCCAACGGCGGGTCTTGGCGGATTTTCTAACGGCGTTTCCCCAGGATTGGGACCAGCGATTGTTGCATATCTTCCAGGACGCGGGCTATCGGATCGTAGCGGAAATCGCCAAGATATTTGCGGAGAACAAACGCGCCGAGGACGTGCGACTGTATCTTGTGCGGTCGATTCGCGACCACTCCGCTTCGTCTGATATCCTTTATTGGTTGGCGAAAGATCGGGCTACAACCGAGTTTTCGGAATTGATCGAACCTGACGTCCTGGCTGCGATGCTTGGCGCACTTGAGCGTGACCAATTTGCTGAAGCTCGCCGAGGCTCTAAGCTGCACGATCTATTAATCGACGATAAAGACCTGATCTCTGACCTGATCGTGAGGGCCTCGTCGAGCCAAGCGCGCGATTTAATGCGCCGGCTAATGCTGACGCCGGTTTTTGAGGAACTAAATAAGCGTTCGTTGATGGCTCGGATGATTAAGGTCCATGGCGAACTGCAGCACATGGTCAGCGGCGAGCCGGAAGAGAAAGAAGAAGCGCTGGTCGTATCGTGGCCTAGCCTGGAGAAGCGGAAGGCGGAATACGATGACCTGATCTCAAAGAAAATCCCTGAAAACACCAAGGAAATCAGCGTTGCTCGTTCCTACGGCGATCTCCGGGAAAATTTCGAGTACAAGGCCGCCAAAGAGATGCAGACCGTCCTAATGCGGAGAAAGGCGGAGCTCGAACAGATGCTATCGCGCGCTCGTGGTACCGGCTTCGAGAATGTCGAAACGGGCCAGGTGTCGATCGGGACATCGGTGGTAACACGCGACGTCGAGAGCGGACAGCTGTCGACCTTCCATATCCTGGGGGCATGGGATAGCGACCCAGGCAAGGGGATCGTTTCTTATCAAACTGCAATCGGTCAGGCTCTTATAGGCAAAGCGACCGGTGACAGCGCAGAATTACCAGGCGAGACCTCGGCTAAGAAGGTCGAGATCGTGGAGATCACAGCCTGGCAGAACACTGAAAATGAAGCTGTTGCTGTGAACGATTAGAAGCAGACGGACGCCCGCAGAGTCACATGCTGAGTCGCTGAAACAACTGACCGCAAGGTTTAACCGCAACCCCCACATGCCCTGAGAGTTAAATCAGGACGACCCTTGGTTCTGTTTTTGCTACCAGGCCTATGGCTAAGTGCAATCCCCTAACGTTTTATGTCATTAACTGTCATCTCAGATATTCGGGCTCGCCAAGTGCTCGATTCCCGTGGGAATCCTACCATCGAAGTCGATGTCGAATTGACCGGAGGCGCAGTCGGACGCGCCATTGTACCGAGTGGAGCCAGTACCGGAGAACATGAAGCCTGGGAGCTTCGCGACGGTGATAAGGAACGCTACTTAGGCAAGGGAGTCTCTCGGGCGGTTCAAAACGTGGAAACGGAAATCGCGGACGCGGTGGTGGGACTAGACGCACTGGACCAGTTGACGATCGATAGCACCATGATCGCCCTCGACGGAACACCGAATAAGAAGCAGTTGGGGGCGAATGCCATCCTCGGAGTCTCACTCGCGGTGGCCCATGCCGCCGCCAGCCAACTTGATCTCCCGCTCTTTCGTTACCTCGGTGGACCGAACGCGAAGGTATTGCCCGTTCCGATGATGAACATCATTAACGGTGGCGCTCATTCGGATGCTCCTATTGACTTCCAGGAATTCATGATCATGCCGAAAGGCGCTCCCACCTTCGCAGAAGCCTTGCGCTATGGGACCGAGGTTTTCCACGCGTTGAAAAGCGTTTTGAAAGAAAGAGGCTTATCGACCGCGGTCGGCGACGAAGGCGGGTTCGCGCCTACTCTTTCCGGGGTTGAGGACGCCTTGGATACTATTGCTAAGGCAATCGAGAAAGCGGGCTATAAGCTCGGTGACGATATCGCCTTCGCTTTGGATGTTGCCTCGAGCGAGTTCTACGACGCGAACCGTGGCAAATACGTTTTCAAAAAGTCGGACAAATCCGAGCGCTCGGCCGACGAGCTAATTGCGCTCTACCAGCAGCTCTGCTCCAAATATCCGATCGTTTCCATCGAGGATGGTTGCGCCGAGAACGATTGGCAAGGTTGGAAAAAACTGACGGATGCGCTCGGCAATAAGGTCCAATTGGTCGGTGACGATCTTTTCGTGACTAACGTAGAGTTTTTGCGGAAAGGAATCGATGAAGGAGTCGGTAACTCGATCCTGGTGAAGGTTAATCAGATTGGCTCGCTAACCGAGACCCTGGATGCAATTGAGCTCGCTAGAGAGAATCGTTATACGGCGGTAATCAGCCATCGGTCTGGTGAAACCGAGGACACCACGATTGCCGATATCGCGGTGGCAACCAACGCCGGACAGATCAAAACCGGCTCGCTTTCGCGAACCGACCGAATCGCAAAATACAATCAGTTGCTGCGCATCGAGGAAGAACTAGGTGACAATGCGCGGTATGGCGGTAAATTGCGTTGAGTGCGGTCGGCCTACGATAGCTTTGACGATTCCCATACTGACTGGCTCCGATTGTTGCTCAATCGGATCCTCTATATTCTGCTAATCGCAGCTATTCTCATCCTGATGATTTGCTGGTTTCTGCCGCTATTAAAGGAGCGGCAGAAACAACAGTTAGCTCTCCAAACGCTAGAACAGCAACTCGCGCAGGAAAAACTGATCAATCGACGCGAGCAGAAAAAGCTTTCGTGGATTCAGCGCGATCCCGATTACCTGGAGTTGTTAGCCAGGGATAAACTCGATCTCAAAAAACCGGAAGAAAAGATCTTTCGGGTTGAGCCGAGTCCGGGCGTGAAATGATCAGTGAGAAGTTCGACTCTGTTGTCTTCATTGAGAATACCAGCATCGCCCATTCGATGGTATTCATCGGCAGTGAACCGATACGTAGCCAGTACCTGCATCGTTTAACAGGTACTTTCGGCAATGGCGAACAGTCCAAGAGAAAAGGCTAGTTCTATTTAATGCCGCCGCTTGCCAGCGGGATCGCAGTATTGACTCGAAATAAAAGCGGCTCTTCTTGTCCTAAACATACGAGTTCGTTCGTCGTGTTAGTGAACTCACAGACCAAACCAAAAACACCCACATCAATATGGCAACAAGTGATATCAATTATCCTCAGGTCGTTTCGCGTGCAGAATGGCTCCAGGCAAGGCGCAATTTGCTGGATCAAGAGAAAGAGCTCACGCGGGCTCGTGATCGCCTGAGCACTACGCGGCGTGAGTTGCCGATGGTCCGCATTACCGAAAAATACATCTTTGACAGCCCTGACGGTCCCAAATCGTTGCTCGACCTCTTCGCCGGACGCCTCCAGCTCATTGTCTATCATTTTATGTGGCATTGGGAAAAAGGTCAGCCACTGGATACTCCGTGCCCGGGTTGTTCGGGGTGGGCAGACGAAATCGCGCGCGGCCACTTGAACAGACTCCACTCGCGCAATACCACCCTCGCATTAGTCTCTCGAGCTCCGCTTACGAAGATACTCCCATTCAAGAAGCGAATGGGATGGACGATTCCGTGGTATTCGTCATTCGAAAATTCGTTCAATTACGACTTCCACGTAACCATCGACGCGGCAGTCGCGCCGGTGATCTACAATTATCGCACGCCCGCGGAGCACGAAACCGCAGGCAGTTCGGGTTATCTAGAAGGGGAACAGCCTTTTGATTTACCCGGGCTAAGCTGCTTCCTGCGTAAGGACAATGAAGTCTACCATACGTACTCCACTTACGGCCGTGGCACCGAGACAGCCGGTGGCGATTATTATCTTCTCGATTTGACCGCGCTCGGCCGACAGGAAGACTGGGAGAAGCCCGATGGACGCTCAGTTGTCAAAAACCTGCCGAGGCCGGATCTGAATCCCTATCCGGATGAATATCCCCCGCTATAAGCCTCCTGGACCGCCGGCCGGACCTTACCCCAAAGGCCCGGCCCGCAAAGCCTCGGCATAAGCAGCCTCGAGTCTCTCAATCTGCTGCCCTTGCTCGAAATTCTCTGCCACGGAATGGCTCGCTTGTTTCCCCATTTGTCGCCAGAGATCCGGTTGAGAGGCGAGTTTCAGTACGGCGCCGTATAAGGCCGGTTCGTCCCGTTCGGGAACCAAGATCCCGTCTACTCCTTCCTGGACTGCCTCCGGAATACCTCCGTGCCGGGTAGCGACTACTGGTAGGCCGCTGGCCATTGCTTCCAACATGGAATTGGGAATTCCTTCCTGATTGGAGTCAGCTGCGAGCTCACTTGGATGAATGAAAATATGGCTTTCCGCATAGACTCGGCGGAGATCGTCCTGGTTGAGAAAGCCAGTGAGCGTAACTTGATTGCCCAGGGAAAGCTCATTGATCCTCCGCACTAACCCGTCTTTCATCGGACCTTCCCCGGCGATCACTAACCGCGCTTTAGGATAGTCAGCAATAAATCTGCGAAACGCTCCCAAGGTGGTTAACAAACCTTTTTTTTCGACTAAGCGGCAGGCCTGAACCAGTTGCCATTGACCGTCGACCGGCACAGAGCGCTCGACCCATGCGAAATTTTGCAGAGGAATACCGGTTCGATTCAATCGGATTTTTTCGGGGCTGCATCCGAGATCCTGGAGCCGCTTCGCCAACGATTGGCTTCGGACTAACACCAAGGGCGCGAGTTGCAGCACTTCGGCCAGTTTCCGGTCGTATCCCTTTTCTTTGGGCCGTCGTTGCACATCCATCCCGTGAAATGAGACCACCCAGGCACGATCCCATTTGCTAAGTAACGGAAGCAAGTGAACTCCGGTATTCCCAAAATAAACGTGGATCAGATCGGGATCGCGCCGGATCAAGATCCGGCGGATAGCATCGTATTCACCCCGATAAATCAGCGCGGGCTTACGGGTGATGTATTTGAGATAACCTCGACGTAACACATGCCGCCTGGGTGTTACGAGCGGTTCCACATCATCGAACGGGAAACGATCCGCGTTTTGCCGGTGTTTCGTAATGACAAAGGTCTCAAACGCTTTTAGGCCGGTCAGCTGGCGATAGATGTGCAGCATTTCAGGCTTGAGAAAGAAAGTGCAGAAGCTAGCGACCAGGGGTTTAGGCGATGACACAGGGGACAAATCTCACACAAAGGCACGAAGGCACAAATACGGCGGAGCCGTGGAGCGCCACGGTTACCGGTAGGGATGAGCTCCTGCTCGTCCGGGTTCATCATCAAAGTGCGCAATCGGTGGCAAACCCGGATGAGCGGGAGCTCATCCCTACCGATGCCCGGCGCTCCACTGCTTCGTGCGTGAGTTTCCTGCAGGCGTGCATTATTTTGCGTGGATGGCGGCCATCCAGAACACGATCGGGATCGTGTACGACTACGACCAGACTTTAAGTCCTGCGTACATGCAGGACGATGTCATCTTTCCGGCATTTGGTATCAACGCGGAGAAGTTCTGGCGACGCTGCGCGGAGCTGGTTCAAGAACAAGGTTACGATCAGGAACTCGCTTATATGAAGTGTTTGCTCGACTATTTGGCGGTCGACCGGCCGACAAATAAACAGCTCGAACAGCTCGGAGCCAAGATGAGCCTATACCGCGGTCTGCCGGAGATGTTTGAAGAATTTCAGGATGACTTATTAACTCAGGAGCAGGTTGAGGCCGGCATTCGAGTCGAGCATTACGTCGTTTCTTCCGGACTCAAGGTGTTAATTGAAGGGAACAGAATCCGCCCCTATCTCCGAGCCGTGTTTGGCTGCGAATATGCCGAAGACACCGCAGGCCGGATCACCTTTCCGAAACGGGTTATCAGCCACACCCAGAAGACCCAGTATCTGTTCAGGATCAACAAAGGCCTGCTGGACATGTCCCAAGACGTAAATGATCACATGCCGGATGACGTTCGTCCCATTCCTTTCCGGAACATGATTTATATCGGCGATGGTCCTACTGACGTTCCCTGCTTCACGATCATGAAGAAAAACGGCGGGAATGCTATCGCGGTTTATAACCCGGACGATGCTCAACGAGCCAGCTTTAGGAAATGTTTCGATTTAGCCACCCGGGCACAGAGAGTCAGGCATATCGCTCCAGCTGACTACCGGCGAAACAGCCATTTACGTCTGCTCTTGGAAGAAATGGTGCGCGATATTGTCGACCGGATCGCGACAGAGCGAAAGGCCAGCGCTGAAGCCGGAGTTGTGCACGCGCCGAGACATCTGGTCTGATGGCTCTGGGCCAGCTATAAAGACTTAGCTCCTACGGAACTGATTTGCGGTCACAAGAACCCGGAGGCTTAAATTCACCGGGGCTGGCGGACGACTCGCTCCAACATGATCGCAATTGTCTCGAACTCGTGCGTCTACTTTGAGACAAACCTTAGGTTACGAGGCAGGATCTATGGACAGACATCCCTCATCGGCATTGGTGTTCATTAGCTACTCTTCGGCCAATCGTCCTATCGCCGAGGCCGCATGTGAGTCCCTGGAAAAGACCGGAATCCGGTGCTGGATAGCGCCAAGAAATGTAGATCCCGGAGTGCCCTACGCAGGACAAATTATCCAGGGGCTAAGGGAATCCAAGGCAGTGGTCCTGCTTTTCAGCGATGAGGCTAACCGATCAGCGAACGTATTGCGCGAAATTGAATTCGCGACTAACCAGCGTCTCCCTGTCCTTTCGCTTCGCCTGGACGGCACGGTTATGAGCGATGATCTAGCGTATTATTTGCGTGTCGTTCAGTGGCACGATGTGTCCGGACGGAATAGCGACCCAGAGCGGGTAGCAGATTTATCTTCCCAGGTAAGCAAACTGCTCGCCACTACTAGTCCGGGCGAAGAGAACCGGCTACCCGCCGTGGCGGCGGCCGCCCGATTTGGCGATTTCGAGATTCTGGGGGCGCCCGATGGCCGACCAATTGAACTAGGCCGCGGCGGCATGGGAGTGACCTACCGTGCTCGCCAAGTTTCGATGGGAGGAAGGGAAGTTGCCCTCAAAGTGATTAACCCCGCGCTCATGGGTGATGAGGGAATTCGAAAACGTTTTTTGCGTGAAGCGCAAATCGCAGGTGCAGTCGAGCATCCTAACGTTGCCTTAGTCTACTCGCGAGGCCAGGAGGGCGATTCTTATTTCTACGCCATGCAATTAGTCAATGGCGTTGATCTCGAGAGATATGTCAGGACACGTGGTCCGCTCTCAGTTTTTCAAGCGCTTACTGTGACCGGGCAAGCCGCTGCCGCTTTGGAAGCAGCCAGAACGAAAGGCCTGATCCATCGCGACATCAAGCCGAGCAATATTATGGCGGTCGAAGACCGGCGGAACCGGCTACGCATCAAGCTGATCGATTTCGGACTGGCGAAAAACGTAGGCGACGCGAACGCCCCTCAATCAATTGTCAGTGGAGAGCAATTTATCGGAACATTCGCGTACGCTAGTCCGGAGCAGTGCAGACAAGAGGAACTGGACACACGATCGGATGTTTATTCACTCGGAATCACTCTCTGGTTTTTGTTGACTGGGAAAACACCTTTTCACGGTAGCCCGGCCGAAGTCAGCGGTTCGCATCTTTTCAGGGAGCCTCCATTTGGCGATTTGCCTGAGCTGCCGCCGCCAGTTATCGAGCTCCTCAAGAGTTTGTTGGCCAAAGATCCGGCGGAACGGCCACAAACTCCGGCTGAGTTGGAGGATCGGGTTGAAGAACTCCTACGTAGTCTTCCTGCAGACTCAAGCATACAACCCTCAGAAATTGGCTCAGCGAACACACCAGTCCCTGCGTCCGAAAGCGACCTCGGAATGCAGACCTTAATCGGTTCACCCGTACTATCGAGTTATCTGGCTCCGGCGGCTGGGCAGACAAGAGAAGAGCGGTTTCATTTGGTGGCAGAGCAGCGCGAAGGAGTCAGCGGCCGATTATTCCGGGCCCGGGAAGACCGCAGCGGCACTTCACGGGAAGTTGGCCTCAAGTTCCTGCATCCGAGCATTGTATCGGACGCCGAGAATCGAAAATTGCTAAGCGAGCAGTTCGAACGAGTTCGTAGCTTGTCCATCGATCATCTGGTAGCGCATTACAGCCTTGAGCTCGATACACAGCCTCCATTTCTTGTCCGTGAATGGCTGAACGGATTTAGTCTTAGCGCCCTGCTGCGTTGGAGACAATCTGTGCCGGTACAGGAGCTCATCACCCTGCTCGCGCCATTGCCAGCTTTACTTGATCAGTTGTCCGAACACTCGTTAGCCCTGATCGAAGTGGGGTTAGGAAAAATCTTTTTGGCTTTTCCGCCAGAGGTTCCTTCCGAGACCTTCGCAGTACTGGCGAAACGGCCCCCGGATGGTCTGCGCCAGGCGCAACTTAAACTCAATCCTTTGAGTTTACGTGGCTTGGTGACACGATCAGGCAACTCGGACAGCGACCCGACGATGCTCTCGACCAGCCGATTACTCGCTTTGACCCAAGCGAAGATGGGGATCCGAGGCAAGTCATCCGTTCAACTGCTCGGGCAGCTGATCTACGAGCTTTTGAGCGGCCGTCCCTACTCGGTGCCGGACAGTAGCGATTATGTCCCGCTAACCGCGATCAGTGAGTTTGGAAACAGACTGCTTCGAGCGGCGCTCGTCGCGCCGGTAGGTGCCGGCGGTTTTTCCGATTGTCAAAGTTTTTGGCAAGCTTTAGGGACGAGCACCAGTGCCTCTCCCAAAATAAGCCCAGTAACTCCTCTCGCCGCTCCGGTGCCGCCGCCACGATCTGTCCAACCGCCAGCAAGGAGCATCTCTCTTCCGACTCCGCCGCCCGCCCAAATCTATCAGACCCCGGGAGCGAATACCGATGTGCCTACTCAGTTTGGGACAGCCACTTATGCGCGAGGACCGGGCTCGGAGGTTATAGCAGCATCTCCGCAAAAAAAGCCCTCGATATGGCCGATCGTCTGGATCCTCGGGATCGCCGGCATTGTCGGACTTGGAGTACTAACGATTCTAGCCTTCTCTATAGTCCGAGTCATGCTCGCCGGCAGGCCCTCTCCGGCGTCGACGGTAACTCCGACCCCATCCGTCGCGATCGTCCAGACCACGCCCTGGACCTCCCCTGCTACTGAGACACCCAGGCAGACGGCCGGCCAACCTGCAGCCGGTACAAACGTCGCCAACCTCTTTAACCAAGCTCGCGGCGAGGCGGACGCGGAGCAAAACGACAAAGCCGTCGCGGATTACACCGAAGTGATTCAGCTCAAACCAGATTACGCCGAAGCCTATAACGGGCGCGGTCAGGCGTACTTCAAACTGAAACAGTTCGACAAAGCGATTTCAGACTACGGCGATGCGATCAGAATCAAAGCGGACTTCGCCGACGCGTACAGCAATCGCGCGTTTGCCTACACCCGACTCGGCCAGTACGAGAAAGCGCTCGCCGACTGTAACGAAGCGATCCGCATTAAGCCGGATTTCGCCGAAGCCTACAAGAACCGAGCGAATCCTCATAACAGCCTACAACAATACGAAGATGCAATTAACGACTGCAACCAGGCGATTCGGCTAAAGCCGGATTACGCTGAAGCGTATGCTAACCGGGCAACGGGCTACAATGGCCTAAAGCAGTACGATAAAGCCATCGCCGATTGCGAGGAGGCCCTTCGTCTCAAACCCGGTCTTTTCCAGGCCCACGTTATCCGAGGAACTACCTACAACTTCCAAGGACAATTCGATAAAGCCGTCAGCGATTTCACCGAAGCAATCCGCCTACAGCCGGATTTAGCCGATGCCTACTTTTTTCGGGGGTATTCTTACATCAACCTAAAGCAATACGACGCCTGCATCGCAGATTCCACGGAGGCGATCCGGCTTAACCCAAGTTTCGCGAACGCGTACAATAATCGCGCCTACGCTCACTACTGCCTAAAGCAATACGCCGCGTGCCTCACGGACGCCACGGAGGCGATCCGTCTTGATCCAAAATTGTCGCTCGCCTACAGCAATCGCGGCGATGCCTACGTCGGACTAAAGCAATATAAGGCCGGTATCGAAGATTTTACGGAGGCAATCCGCCTTAACCCACAGCTCACGAACGCGTATATCGATCGCGGCTATACCCACCTCCAGCTAAAGGAATACGACGCCTGCATCGCAGACTGTACGGAGGCGCTCCGCGTTAATTCAAATCTCCCTCTCGCTTACAACAACCGCGGTTACGCTCATATCTGCCTAAAACAATTCGACCTCGGGATCGCGGACTGCACTGAGGCAATCACCCTTGACCCAAATCTGGCGCTTGCCTATCTCAATCGCGCATTCGGCTATCAGCAGGTGGGGGAAATACAGAAAGCCAAAGCAGACCGAGCGAAGGGCGAACAGCTGAAAGGGGTTAACTCGGGCTTGGATAGGCCAGCGGGGAGATAAGGCGAAAACAGTTCAAGGTTTTAAGTTTTAGGTTCTAGGTTTTGTGTTGTGCTCTCAAGCTGGCACGACGTTTCCGCGGCAAGCGCATTGAACGTCGAACTTAGAACCTAGAACTTTGAACCTGCAACTGATCCTCCCTAGCCGCGTTTCCGTTTCAGAATCTTAACGACTTCGTTACGAGGCAGGCAGTTAATAACATCCTCTCGCGTCAACCATCCCTTCCTGGCCGCTTGCACACCGAACCACAGGTCCTGGAAACCAGCCATTGAGTGCGCATCGGGATTGATCGAACAAGGAACGCCTAGTTCTTTCGCATGCCGCCAGAGGCGCCAATCCATATCCAGACGGCGCGGATTCGCATTCAGCTCGATAATCGTCTTGGTTGCAGCTGCGGCTTTAACGATCTCGTTCAGGTCAATCTTGTACGGCTCGCGAGAAAGCAGCAACCGGCCGGTCGGATGACCAAGCATAGTGACGCACGGATTCTCCATGGCCCGAATCATGCGGTCGGTCATTGCCTTTTCCGGCATCGTCAGTGCGTTGTGGACACTAGCCACAACAAAATCTAATTGCGATAGAATCTCGTCCGAAAAATCGAGTGTACCGTCACGCAGAATATCGCACTCCACACCGGAGAAAATCCAAAACTCCCCATTAAAACCCGCGTTCAGTTCCTGTATCGCTTTCACTTGCTGGAGCAATTTTTCTTCGGAGAGCCCATGCGCCTGAAACGAACTTTTGCTGTGATCCGACATTCCGAGGTATTGCAGCCCCAGGTCGCGTGCCGCCGCGGCCATTTCCCCTAAGGTATTTCTGCCGTCGGTAGAGCTAGTGTGAGCGTGAAATGTTCCTCGAAGATTGCTGAGCTCGACCAGCTTCGGCAGTTTACCTGCTTCAGCCGCCTCAATTTCTCCAGTCGCTTCTCTCAGCTCGGGTACGACAAAGTTTAAGCCCAGAGCAGCATAAAGATCGGCTTCTGTATCAATCGCGGGGATGGGCTTGGGAGGCTGCTTGGCGCTGGGTTCAGGTCCGAGCCGGTACTCGTTGAGAGTCCAGCCGTTCCGTAAGGCTCTGCCTCTCAGCGCTACGTTGTGCTCTTTGCTGCCGGTAAAATAAGCCAAGGCGAAAGGAAACTCATGGTTAGCGACCACCCGAAGATCGGATTGCATGCCGTTCCTCAAAAGCACGCTGGTTTTGGTCTCTCCTTTTGCCAACACCCGTTCGATCAACGGGAAAGTCACAAAGAATTCGGTAATACTTTTCGGATTCTTGGTTGCGATCAGAACATCCAGATCTCCGATGGTCTCTTTTGACCTTCTCAAGCTTCCGGCCGAGCTGATCTGAGAAACATCCGGATGGCCCCGGAAATGTTCCAGAATCTGTTCCATCATGATGGCAGCTTCGGAAAGCAAATGCCGGCCGGAGTGTCTTTCCCGACGTTCGATAGACCGGAGAAGATTCTCCGCCGTTTTTTCTCCAAAGCCGGGCAATTCAGCAACGCGGCCATCGCGACAGGCCGCCTCTAGATCAGCGATACTTTTTACCTTCAGTGTCTCCCAGAGAACCTTGATCTTTTTCGCGCCAAGCCCCTGAAGCTCAAAGAGCTCTGACAAAGTGTCTGGGAAACTACCGCGAAGCTCGTCGTAATAGCCAAGTTTACCGGTGGTAACGAATTCTTCGATCTTCTTGGCGATCGCCGAGCCAATCCCCTCCAGTTCTTCCAGATGTTTCTCCGCAACCAGGTCCGGAAAATTGCCGGAAAAGGTCTCCAAGGCTCGGGCAGCATTCGTGTAAGCACGAATCTTGAACGGGTTCTCGCCCTTCAACTCGAGCAATCGGGATATCGACTCAAGCAACGCGATGGTTTGTTCTTTAGTAACCATTTTAATAACGCCGTGATCGCCGGGAACGCCCCCGCGGCCGCGGAGGCCTGGAACGGAAGCGATCGGAGGTAACAGCTAACAAGCAACAATAAGCCTAACAGAATCAGCTTGAAAATGCTGTTCGACGCTCCCGAGAATATTTGCGTTCCCGGCGTTCCCGGCGTTCCCGGCGTTCCCGGCGTTCCCGGCGTTCCCGGCGTTCCCGGCGTTCCCGGCGTTCACCTGGGAATCCCAGTCACCTTAACGCCGGGATCAATGTGATGCTTTTGGAACCATCCCTGATTTACCTCGAGCGCGTAACAAATATCGCTCGTGGCGCTACGGGTTAAATGTTCATCGAACGGCTGCATATCATGCTCTTCCCGGAGCACCGAGTTACCGTCGATGAAGCCGATAGAGAGCGGGATTTTCGTGTTCTTCATCCAGAAACTGGCCTGCTCGGCTGGGCCTAGCACGAACAGCATGCCTGTGCCCTCCGCCAGAGTATCCCGGTACATCAGGCCGTTCTCGAGTGATTGCGGGCTGTCAGCCACTTCGACTTTCACAGTGGTTCCGCCAACATTGAGATCGACTGTCCTTAAGCCGAACGCTCCGGTCTGTCCGTCCGGCGAACACGCGGATAAGATGAGGATGAACGCGCCCAGAACCGGACTAGCGACGTAACGCATGATGTAATTCCATTTTGATCTTTAACGCCTCTGCGACCGCTTCATCAACGGTCGGCGCGAGCACACAATAATGTCCCATTTTCCTCCCTGGTCGACCTTCGGTTTTACCATAGAGATGCAGCTTCGCGTTGGGCCGGCGAAGGATCGATGACCAATCGGGCGGCCGGTCGTTCACCCAGAGATCCCCCAGCAGATTGATCATACAAGCCGGAGAAAGCTGATCCGGCAGACCCAAGGGCAATCCGCAGACGGCGCGGAGTTGTTGTTCGAATTGGCTCGTTATGCAGGCATCAAAAGTGTAGTGCCCAGAGTTATGAGGACGAGGAGCCAATTCATTTACTAATAGTTTGCCGCTGGTGGTGAAAAAGAATTCAACCGCGAGCAGTCCAACCACCTCCAAATCAGTGGCTAACGACTTGGCAATTTGGGTCGCCTCCTGTTGCAATTCTACCGGCAGCCGGGCAGGCGCAATCGACTGATCGAGGATATGCCGATGATGAACGTTCTCCGCGGGTGGAAACGTCGATAACTGGCCGTCATCGCTACGGGCACAAATCACCGACAGCTCGCAATCGAAGTCGATCCATTTTTCCAGAACGCCCTTTCTACCTCCTAGAGCCGAGACATCGACCTCGCCGGCGTCCTGAATTTTCTGTTGGCCTTTTCCATCGTAGCCAAAGTCGGCGGTTTTCAGGACCGCCGGTACGCCTAGAGTAGCTAGCCCCTCCTGAAGATCAGCCGCGTCAGCAACGATGCGAAACGGGACATGAGGATAACCATGAGCAGCCAGAAAAGTCTTTTCCCGCTCGCGATTCTGACAGATATGAAGCACTTCCGAGCGAGGATGGACGGGTTTTTCTAGAGCGAGCCGATCGATTACCGCGGAAGGGATGTTTTCAAATTCGAAGGTAATGACATCGACAGATTGGGCAAACTCTTTGAGTGCGGCTTCATCCGAATAAGACCCGGTAAACTCCCGATCCGAAACCTGGCCAGCCGGGCTATCCGGCGTGGATTCATAGGTATGCACCCGGTAGCCCATTCTTCGGGCGGCAATACCAAACATTCGGCCGAGCTGGCCGCCGCCAAGAACACCAATGGTCGATCCGGGACAAATCGAATGCCGCATATGAATATTAGAACTACTTCAAAACGTTTATTCTAGCATCTTCCGGGGCGTGAAGCGCCTGTGAGATTTTAGCCTGGCAGCCGCTCATCCACGTCAACACAAGGAATGCGTGCAATTGGGCATAGACCCGGGGAGGGGCGCGTCCCCGCGCGCCGTGAACGGGTCTATGTTGTAGAAATTTCCTAACGCTGGATCAGGTCTGTCGTGGGCTTCGAGAACAGCGGATCGCGGGGACGCGATCCCTCCTGGCGGTCGGGGCCGGAAGAAAAGCGATCGGTAGGTATGAGCTCCTGCTCGTCCGGGGTTTCAACGGTTGCCAGCAATTGCGGACGAGCAGGAGCTCATCCCTAACGAAAGATTTCCTCTGCGCCGCTGAACTACGTATAATACCAGATGATGTTAGCAGAATGGGAGATCAAGGCGCGAAGCCATGCTTGCGCGCACACCCAGATTCCTTTCAACGACGGGGATACCATTTGGACTTTGTTGTTCCGGGATAAACAAGGTTTTCGGCGCGAGGATATTTCTGACGACGCCTGGAACCAGTTGAAGGAATCAGCTCAGCCATTTTCGTTCTGGAAATCGAAATATCAGGCCCCACCCTCAGCCCCGCCAGAACCGTTACAGAAGGAGTCAGTGGAGGCCCTGTTGCGGCGGCTCCTGGAAGAAGACCGTCCGGAGTACCTCAATACGCGCTACGTCCTGGCCGCCATGTTGGAGCGGAAAAAGATTCTGAAGCCGGTCGACGTTCGAGAGACCGACTCAGAGAAGATTCTTGTCTACGAACACGCAAGGAGTGGAGAAGCTTTTCTAATCATCGATCCGGGTCTACGACTGGATCAACTAGACACGGTGCAAGACGAAGTGGCCGTGCTGCTTGCAAATGGTTTAGCCGCCCAGCAACCGGAGCAATGATCGGTAGGATCTGGATGCCCGACCGGTAGCGGCGACTGTCCCAGAGGCCTAATGGTTGGCTTTAAAATCCATCACGGTAACGAAGCCGCAGGTGTGTTTGGCCTAGAAACCCAGTCGCCATTAACGCTCCGATGGCGACTGCGCGTTGAAGTGAGGCACACCAGTCGCTTCGAGACAAAGGTCAAGTCGGGCACGCCTTTGGGCCTCATGGACAGTCGCCGCTACCGAGAAGCTCTGTGGCCCATCCCCAGCCGAAAAATCCGCAACATTTGCTAAATTACGCGTGTAGATAATGGTAAACAGTAACGAATTCACTATATGCCGAGTAACAATCCGGTTTTAAGAAGAGCGCCCTTTAGCACCGTTCAGCCAGGGGAAATGACTGAACCGATGACGCTGAATGGCGTGATCCTGCGCACATTTTTCCTTTTTGTCCTCGTTGTGGCCTCCGCCGCAACCACGTGGACTTTCCTCCTCAATCGTCCCGAAGCTCTTTCCGGCACGATTCTGATCGGCGCCATAGGAGGACTTGGCTGCGCCCTCTTTACGACTTTTAAACCACGCACGGCCCCTATCTCTGGGTCCATCTACTGTCTTTTCGAGGGAGCCGTCATTGGAGGGATCACCTTATACGCTGAGGCTCGCTACCCCGGAGTTGCTTTTCAGGCGGTGTGCCTCACGTTTGCGGTCCTATTTGCGCTTCTAGGACTTTACTCCTTTCGCATCATCCGTGTCTCGCAGACTTTTCAGAGCCTGATCGTTTCGGCGACCATCGGTATCGCCTTAGTCTACGGGTTGAACATGTTGTTCAGCATTTTCCACATGCCGTTGGGTTTTGTTTCTGGCTCTGGAACATTCGGGATTTTATTCAGCCTTTTCGTGGTGATAATCGCCGCATTAAATCTGATCCTGGATTTCCAATTCATCGAGCAGGGCATCGAGAACCGGGCGCCCAAATGGGCGGAGTGGTACGCTGGTTTCTCCCTGATGGTGACCTTGATCTGGCTGTACCTTGAGATCTTGAGGTTGCTGATGAAGTTGGCGCGAAGACGGTAGCACCATGTCTGGAAAAAGCGGTTCTCGGAATGGAGGGAGCCGCTTTCGCCTGCGCCCGGCAGCGCAACATATTCAACAGCCGGGTAGATCCTGGACTGAGCGGGTATTCGCAAGCGGCTCCCGCAAACTACCCAGAAATAGCCATCTCCCATGTGCCTGCCGTGATGTCGTGGATTCTCTAACAGAACAAGGATAGACCTAAGACAAACCGAGACGTTCCCGGTCGCCGGCTTGGCACAAATTACGCCCGCACGGATGATAGAAATAACGAGGCACGGCAACCGGCGTACGCACCAAAGCGGCTCCCCACCAGTTCACACCCCAAGCGTCACACCTTAGACTTTGCTGCCTGATGCAGAGCCGTTTTTCGACTGCATGAGCCTTTCTCGAGGAGGTCAAGGCAGGCAGCCTCGATGCGAACCGTCAACTTCATTGGCTTAAAGCCGAGACTGTTCGCTAAGAATCGTTCCCGCAGAGTGATACACTCGTCTTGTACCTGGACCACCTCATGGCAGTCCGCGCAAACGATATGGAACGAAGCCGGGGATTGTTCGCGGTTCACCTCATAGTATCGGTGTTCGCGATTCAGCTCCACGTCGCGGATTAGTCTGCTGTCCAACAACATCGGCAGGGTCCGATAAACGGTGGCCAATGAAATGAGCCGGTCGTTCTGGCGGGCCCTGGCCAGTAAATCTTCGGCGTGAAATGGACCCGGAAACGAAATCGCCGCCCGCACAATGACTTCCCTCGGTTTCGTCACCCGGAAGCCGCTGGCTCGCAAATAGCTTACGGCTTCGCGGAATAAATCATCAGGCTGTTTCTTAAGTCGCTCGACGCGTTCCGGCCGTTTACCGCTGTTGGCAGGGAAAGTCCATGGCGCAATCTTATGCATGGCGCATTCTGTCCGTTCAAATTTCATGGTCGCCACCAAGGACACTCGTCAATCTAGCCTTATGCACCCGATATCGTCATAACGCAAACAACTACAACGCCGAACACAGACACAGAAAAGCAACCGCAGATGAACACAGATCCACGCAGATAAGCCACAAAAGCCGATTTTTACATCCGGGAGAATCCACAGCGCAGCGGAGCCGCAACCGTAAAGAGAGGAATCAACCACGAATGGACACGAATGAACGCGAATAAGAGACAGTCATTCGTGTCAATTCGCGTCCATTCGCGGTTAATCTTTATCTGCGTAAATCTGCGTCCATCCGCGGTTGAAGGTTTTGCCTACCCCACTTTTACCCGCCTGCGCAAGAAAGTTGGCACGTCCAGATCTTGCCCATCGATGATCGTTGGCTCGCTTTTTTCGAATCTGCCTCGAGAGACTGCGTCGAATTGGAGAACCTCTTGCTTGGCCTCTATCTTCTTTGGGGCTGCTTTCGGAGCTGCCTTATCTGCAGGGACAACCTCTTTTTTGGACGTGCGGTGCCCTGATGGGCGGTTCCCAGCAGATTCTAAGATAACCGCTTCCTCCGATGGCGGGACTTCGATCTTTCGCCCATTGGTTGACGGTTCATCGCCAAGCTGCAAATGAACCACCGGTTCCGGAAGAGCAGCGGCGGTCGGAGTTGGTGCCGGTTCAAGTCGTTCGCGTTCCTCGAGTGCTGGATAATCCGCTTTCGCCAGGCGCTCCGGATTACCTCCCAAAGAACTAATAAGACTCACGGATAGTCGCGAACCCATACGGGAATCGATCGCGATTCCCATCATTAATTGGGTACGGTCACTAACATGTCGATTGAGCTCTTCCATCACGTTCCCGATTTCACCCAGGTTCACATTCGCTCCACCCCGGATCTGGACGATGACATTGACGGCGCTTGCCAACATTTCGCCGCGATGCATTAACGGATTCCGCAGCGCTTTTACGAGAGCATCGTGAGCCCGATTCTCGCCTTCGGCTTCTCCAAAACCGAAGAGGGCGCGAGCATCACCATCGCGAATGACCGAACAAATATCATCGAACCCCAACCGGATAAGGCCGGGTTGGAGAAGCAGATTCGACATTGCTCTGATGCTTTGACTGATGGTGACATCGGCCGCGGCAAACGCTTCATGGATCCCCATGCGCGGCAGCGCCAGCTCGGCCATGCGATCATTCTCGAAGCAGATCACCGCATCGGAGTATTCCCGGACGAGTTGCAAACTCGCGGCGGCTTGCGCACAACGACGTCTTCCTTCGAAAGTGAAGGGCATCGTGACAAGCGCCAGTACTAACGCCCCGGCATCTTTGGCCAGCTTCGCGATATACGGTGCGGCCCCAGAGCCAGTTCCACCGCCCAGCCCCGCACATACGAATACGATGTCGTACCCGGCGATGGCTGCCTGGATTTCATCGCTGCATTCTTCTGCCGCGGCCAATCCTAATTCCGGGTCGCCACCTGAACCCAATCCCCTAGTCAGATTTCGACCAAGCTGAATTTTCAGGTTCGTCACCGAGCCAGTTAACGATTGGACGTCCGTGTTCGCAGTCGCGAGCTCGACGCGATCAATTCCGTCGAGCATGGCGCGATCCAGAATATTCGATCCGGCACCTCCTACACCGATTACTCTGACTTTCCGAGTTTCGCTGGTGTTTTCTTCCCGACCGTACTGGCTATTCAATTGGACCATATAAGTGTTTTCTAGGTTCTAAAGATGCCGGTGAGGCGTTTCATCGTTCGGCTGAGAATCCCTCTCGTGATTGGGCGATCCAGATGCACGAGGTGCGCGTACCGGGCTAAACCGATTGCCGTGGAAAACTGAGGATGTTCGAAGGCGGAGGTGACCCCGGCCAACGGTAAAGGCGCAGTAGTCCGCGCGGGCATCCCGAATACTTCGCTAGCTAAGTGCTCTATCCCACGGAGCTGGCTGCTCCCTCCAGTAATGAAAACTCCCGCTCCTAAGTAGTTCAGATTCTGATCGGCTTCGACTTGGCGTTCGACGATCTCGAGGATTTCCCGGAGGCGGCAGTGAACGATTTGATTGAGCGTTTCCCGCTCGATTTCTCGGCCCGCAAACCCGGTCTCATCGCGCAGAACAATGGTTTCTCCCGGAAAGGCGTTACCCAAAGTCACGTCTCCTTCTTCGATCTTAAGCTTCTCGGCGCGTGCACTCGGGATCTTGAGGCCGATCGACAGGTCGTTTGTGATGTGGTCGCCGCCGACTGCGATAACCCCACTCTGTTTCACCGCGCCCTCGACATAGACAACGAAATCGGTGGTACCACCGCCGATATCGATAACCAGAGCTCCGAGCTGTTTGTCGTTCTTGTCCAGCACCGCTTGAGCGGTTGCGAACGAGCTGATGACGACATCGGCTGTCTCCAATTCCAGCTCTTTGACGCACCGGATGGCATTCTGGATTCGGGTGCGGATCCCGTAAACAATGTGGAAGTCCGCTTCCAGCTTCTTCCCAAATAGACCCAACGGATTCAATACTCCGTCCTGACCATCCACATAATAATGCTGGATGATGGTGTGAAGAACGCAGTCTTCCATGGGTAGACTGACCTCGCGAGCATTGGTGCGAACGTCTTCAAGGTCCTGCTCGTCGATCTCTTCTCTGCCCTCTTCTAACACAACAACCCCGCGGTTGTTGAAGCTCCGAATGTGCCCGCCGGAGATGCCGAGATAGACCTCACTAATCTCAACATCGCTTCGTTCTTCGGCGTCAACTATGGCATCGTGCACGCACCGCTTGGCAGTTTCAAAATCGACGATCTCGCCTTTGCGAATACCGCGAGAAGGCGCATTACCCACCCCTAATATCTTCAATGTGTTGTCATGGCGCGCCTCCGCCACAACGACACAGACTTTAGTGGTGCCGATTTCTAATCCTGCAAAGATATTGTCTCTAGCCATTGAAGCGCTTCAGTTCTGAGCTTTTGGTTTTCTTATGTGTGTTTTTGTTCGAGCTGGGGGATTTGTCCGCTTTCTCCACTTTATGCGGTCGGGTTACTAACAAGGCTCGGCGGACGATCGGTTGTGCCTGCGGCTGCGGCGAACCCGCTGGTTGCTCTGATCTCGTTGTCTGCGCCACAGCAGGCTGCGGACTCGGGCTGGCTACGGCTTCAGCGGGCTCGTTGAACACTACGGGAATGTTTCTTTCCGCCATAAGATTCGCTGATTGCAGCTCTTTGCTGTTTTTCTCGCAGTACGATAGCAACATCGCCAGCCGGCGAAGCTGATCGGTTAAATCGTCCGGACTAAACGTCACCAATGATCGCTGTTTGTCCGTCACCACCAGAGAGTATTCTTTCGATACATCGATCGTGGCGATTTGGAACCGAGATTGCAGCGTTTCCGGACATTCGCGGATCAGCTCCAGAGCAGCTTTAACCGGGTCGTTATCAACTGGCTGTCCAACTGTCACTTTTCTAAGATCAACTCCAATAATCACAGGTAAAGTCATGTACTCCGGAGCGGAGCCTTTTGGTTGCAACACGATCCCGCGCCGATCCACCAGAAAAGCACCATCATAGTTAAAGCCGGTCTTTTTGGCGTCCGCCGATGCGATCCAAGCGATCGGCCTGCGCTCCTGAATCACGATCACGAGTTTGTCCGGGAGCAGTCGTTGGACGTCGACTTCTTCTACTTGCGGCAGCGCTCGCAATCGATCTTCAACGGCAGAGAGGTTGATCGAGAAAATGTTAGAACCGTCTTCGATCTGAGCAGCTCGCAACATAGCATCTCGTCCCAGATCGCCGTCACTCGTCACCTCAATCGAATGAATTGCGTAATCAGGGTTGGTGAAGAAAAGCGAATTGAGCAGCCGCTGAGCACCAAAAAGACCCGCACCTAGCAGTGAGAGCAGAATGAGAAGCAAAGAGAGAACAAAGAACCCCTTCTGGAGCCGGCGGGCAGACGCTCGGCGAGCGCGTACTTTGACATCTAACAGATGCTGTTGGCGCCGCTGTCTCGTTGTGGATAGTCTCCGGTTTTGCTTAGTCGATCTTCTCTTACTCACTGCTTGCTCACCACTCTCCTTTCCAGAGATATCGTTGCCGCGCGTCGCGGAGAGCCGCGCTGGCCACGCTCAGATTCAATCTGAGTATTATTTTACCGGCCGTTACAGCAGCCTTCGGCAAGACAGTTTCGTCATTGATAACAGGTCTTGCAAAAAGTTCCAAGCTTAACCCGCAAAAAGGCCGCTTTTCTATTCCATCACGCCAGTACTCCCACTCTCCATCACTCCAACAACTCGAAGTCGAGGTCGAGTACGAGAACGAGAACGAATCATGAGCGACTTGTTGTTGGTTAGTAACTTTCATCGTCTACCCCCACCACTTGAACTTCTAACTCAAGCTCTATTCCGCGCTGCTGTTTCGCCGTCTCCTGGATTTGAGCGATCAAACTGAGAACATCGCTCGCGGTCGCAGCACCGTCATCATTAACGATGAAATTGCCGTGAATCTCGGATACACGTGCGGCGCCGACTTGCCGGTTTTTTAGCCCAAGCTCTTCTACTAACTTTCCGGCAGGGCAAACGTCCGGGTTCTTAAAAATGCAACCTGCACTCGAAGCGATCGGTTGCGAATGCTTTCGCTTAGAGCTCGCTGAATCGATCTTCGCGTCAATCTCTGCTAAGGACGACTTCTGGCCTTGAAACCGGGCAGAGACCACAAAACGCTCCCGCAAAGTTGGAACATTCCGATATCGGATGTCCATAGTGCTCGGAACTAACACCTCAAATTCGCCGCGCAGACTAACCACCTGCACGCTAAGCACTTGATTAAACGTTTCTGCGCCGATGGCTCCTGCATTCATTCGCAAGCTGCCACCGACACTCCCGGGGATGCCTTCCATCCATTCGAATCCTCCAACCTCAGCATTTCGCGCCGCCCCAACCAGCTGCTTCAATCTCACGCCCGCACCGGCCTTGATCTCTGTCCCCTCAACTTTAATTGCTCCGAAGTCGCCTCTGACTAGATGAATGACACATCCGGGAATTCCTCCGTCCCTGACTAACAGATTTGATCCGCGGCCAATGACCATCACCGGGTGGCGATTGGCCGAACAGAAGGCCAAAACATCCGCCAAAGCACCCCGAGTTTCCGGTTCGATCCAAAACTGGGCCGGACCACCAACACGCAAGGTGGTGTGTCGAGACATCGGCTCGTAGAGCCGGACCTCGCCAACACCCATCGCGTCGCGCAGGGCCTGAGCGATCTCTAGATCTTGCACGAGTTTGCTGGCCTCTTCGTGGATATCGCCGGCCCCAAGACTCAGAATCACATCCCCTTTCTTGGCTACGCGAGCGAGTTCCCGATGAAGATGCTGTCTAGCCGGAACATAAGACACGGAAGGATGTCCATGCTCACGAACCGCATCCGCCACCGTCGCACCGGTCACTCCAGGAATAGGCTTCTCGCTGGCTGGGTATACATCGGTGACGTACAGAACATCAGCGGCATCAAAAGCCACGCCAAATTGGTTTTTGAGCGCCTGCGTGCGCGAATAGCGGTGTGGTTGGAACATGACCACAACTCGCTCTCCACCCACACCTCGCGCCATGGCCAAGGTTGCTTTGATCTCCGTGGGATGATGCCCGTAATCGTCGAACACTTGCAGGTGCTCGTTTTGGAGTTTCGCCTCAAAGCGACGGCGAGCTCCGCGAAAGGTGGCCAATGCGGCTGAGATGTGGACCATCGGCACCCCTAACTCGCTGGCCAAAGCAATTACTGCCAAAGCATTACTGACGTTGTGTCTACCCGGTACTCCCAAGTCTACGGATCCAAGTATTTGTCCAGAGCGCCAGGCGTCGAACCGCGAACCTGTCGCACTCAGCTGGATATTGCAGGACCGATAAGTCGCCTCCGCCGATTCGCCATAGGAAACCGCTTGAGCCCGCCCCCGGCAAATCGCAGATGCGTGCTCATCGTCCGCACAATAAATGATAGCGCCACTGGTCTGATCCATCAGCTGCATGAAGACTCGATCGATCGCGGCGAGATCCTTGTAATAATCCAGGTGCTCTTCCTCCACATTCAGAATCACTGAATGCCGCGGCCGGTACAGGCGAAGCGTTCCGTCGCTCTCGTCTCCCTCCGCCACAAAAAATCGTCCCTCAGGATTCCAATGAGCGTTGGTGCCGAGAATCGGTATCTCCGCGCCAACATAGTGGGACGGGTGGAGTCCGCCGATTCTGAGAACGTGCGCGGCCATCGCAGAAGTCGTGGTTTTGCCATGCATTCCCGCGATCACAATTCCGTCGCGCGATTGCATGATGGCGGCTAAAGCTTCTGCCCTTCGTACTTTCGGAATATTCAGGCGGACCGCTTCGTCGTAGGCCGGGTTTCCTTCCTTGATCGCAGACGAATAAATGACCAGGTCTGCACCCTGGACCGTCTCCGGCGTCTGCGGCAGATGGAAAGTAAGACCTAAATTTTCCAAACGCCGAGTCTCGACGGAACTGACCCGGTCGCTTCCACTAACGACGTGCCCCAGTTCGAGCAGAAGTCCGGCGATGCCGCTCATGCCGCTCCCGGCAACCCCGATCAAATTGATCTTACGCGGCGGGTTGAGCAGGATTTCTAAAGCGCTATCGGTATTATTGGAATCCATAGCGGTGCAATAGACGCGATCTGTTCAGCGGATTTCTCGTACTCGTCCTCGTCGTCGTCCTCGTTCTCGAAAATGCGTTTCGCCCTCGCGTCCCCGAATTACCAGCAACTCGACCCCGCTCTGAGACGCGAGCTAACTCCGGTTCCAACGCCCTCATCCCTCGAGGACGAGGACGACGACGATTACGAAGGACGATTCCCGATATTAGTTCACTTGCTTCCATTGCCTGCGGTTTCGACTAGTTTGCAGATCTCTGTCGCAGCGTCTTTCGACGCTAAGCGGCGCATGTTCTTCGAGAGCAGTTCACGTCGCTCGGGATTTGCTAACAGCTGCTCAATAAGGTTGGCCACGCTATCGCCGTTCGCGGACTCGGAAGCGATCACCTCAGCGGCCGATGCCTGCTGAAAGATTTTTGCATTCAGAGTCTGATGATCTTCAGCTGCAAAAGGATACGGGATCAGAATAGTCACGCAGCCGAAATAGGACATTTCGCTTAGACTGGCAGCGCCGGATCGCGCAACGATGACATCGGCAGCCGAGTAAATTTCCTCCATTCGATGATGAAACGCCGCGATGAAGGCGGGTACGCCCTCTTTCTTGTACCGGTCATAGATGTACTGGTGGTCCTCTCTTCCGGTCAGATGCACGAATTGGACCGGTTTCATGGCGAAATGAGGAAGCGCGGCCACGATCGTTTCGTTGATGCCGTGCGCGCCTTGGCTGCCGCCGATCACCGCCACGGTTTGCAAATCCGGGTTAAGCTTCAACAACCGTCTGGCCTCCGATTTCTTGATCTGCGTCTTTACGCTCTTTCGGATCGGCGTGCCGGTCACGACGACGGGCTTTTCCGGAAAATAGGACGCGCACTCGGCGAAACCCAGTAACACCTGATCGGAAAAACGGGCGTTGATACGATTGGCCTTGCCGGGGATCGCGTTCGACTCATGAATCATGGTCGGGATCTTCGACCAACGCGCCGCCAAAATGGGAGCAGTGGAAGTGAAGCCCCCCATACCCAGAACCGCGTCCGGACTAAAGCTTCTAAACACCCGGCGACAAGCAAAGAGACCCTTTAGGAATTTCGAGGTAAACGCGACAATCTCGGGTGAAAACAGGCGAGGTAATCCAACTGCTGGAATCCGCTCGATTTTGAAGTCCGTGCGATCACGGACCGCCAACGCGTCGATCTGTTTCTCGGAGATAAAAAGCAGTACATCGTGACCGCGGTCCCGAAGGACCTCGGCGACAGCCAGCCCTGGGAACAGGTGTCCGCCCGTTCCGCCACATGCGATCGCAACATTCATGAGAACTTAGAATTTTGAGAGGTGCCGCACCCTTACCACCATTTCGGTTCGGGTAGCAGGCGCTTCTTCCTTACCATGCCGGTAGATATTTATCAGCACCCGAACACAAACTAGGCAGAAAAACAGATTCGAACCGCCGTAGCTGATAAACGGTAAGGGTGACCCTTTATTGGGTAACATGGAGGTAGTCACGCCGACATTAATCAATGCCTGTAAGCCAAGAAGCGAAGTGCAGCCGAAGCCAAACAACATGCCGAAGCGATCCCTCGCATTCAGGCTGATGAGCGTACCGCTGGTCAAAATCAACAGGTAACAGAAAACGATCACCAACGTGACTCGTAGACCCAGCTCTTCGCCAATGACCGGAAAAATGAAATCGGCATAGGCGTACTCCAAGTAAAACATCTTCTGACGTCCGTTACCAAGTCCCAATCCGTCGATCCCGCCGGACCCGAGCGCGATCAACCCCATAAACTGCTGTTGAGCTTCGGTGGTCTGGTATTGCTCGGGATGGATGAATGCGAGCAGTCGATTATGTCTCCCCGGAATCGACCAGGCAATTGCCATGACTCCGATCAAGCCAGCAACCAACGTTGGAAGCAGGAGACGCAGGTTCACTCCGGCCACAAACATCATCAGCAACGCGGTAGTCCCGATCAACGCGGTCGAACCGAGGTCGGTCTCGCTTACAATCAACAGCAAGATTCCACCCACCACAGCAAACGGAATTAACAGGCCCTTGATGATTCGATTTTGCTCCGATTCGAATTTCGCAAACCACCAGGCCACAAAAACCACGACGGCAAATTTGCCCAACTCGGACGGCTGCACCGTCAGCGTACCGAGATGTACCCAGCGAAATGAACCATTCAGACGGAGCCCGATTGGTCGAATAAAACAAAGGGCAAGGAGCACGTATGACGCCCCGATCAACACCATCCAACCCCGTTGCCACCAACGGTAATCAACGGTGGCGCAGATCACTGCTACAACGAAGCCGAATCCGAGCCAGAATCCTTGTTTGCGGAGAAAACTGAATTGGTCACCATGGCCGTCGGACGCAAATGCCCCGGCACTAAAGAGCATAACGAGCCCGATCGAGATCAGGACCGCAACAGAGAATAGAAGTATGAAAGCGCTCTTCTTGTGCATCATCTCAGCCTGCAATGTTCGGCAATCGTCATCGATTGCCGAACATTGCAGGCTATGGCGGCAGAATAGGCGGTGTCCGCCCGCCTACTCTGCCGCGGTTACTAATTAAAATTTAGGCTTTAGGGAGCGGTTTGGCAGACGTTGACGTCTGTCGAACCGCCGTAGCTTGCGCGCGGCAGCTGCTGGGAGGAAGGCTTTGACGCCTTTCTTCCAGTTGCTGCTGCGCGCAAGCTAAGGGATCAGGAGACGCTGGCCTATCTGTAGTTTCTTGGGGTCATCAATGTTGTTAACTCGTAAAAGCTCCGACGCCGT